>CAIJYZ010000021.1 GCA_903825015.1 uncultured Actinomycetes bacterium | reverse complement strand
TGCATCTAAGCATGCGTTGTATCTATTAGCTCCCGTAAATTCCTTTAGTGGCAGGCCCCGTTGTTCGCGGGATTTGTTCACTTCTTCCCAGTATTCAATGCATTCCTTCTCGGCCAGAAGTGCGACTTCAACTACATCACTTGCTTTCAGTTCAGCAATATCTTTTTGGCCAAAGAGAGCCTCAAGACGCTTCCAGTTTGTGTCATAGACGCGATAGGTTGAGGTATCTTTTAAGTTCATTGTTCCATCAGGCTTCTTTTTGGCTCTTAGACGTTTGAGTTCGTTATCCCAATAAGTCTTTCTTATTTTGACTAATAAATCAGAAACGGTGACCCCAGCATTTTTCTTTTCACGAGGTTGGCCTAATGCCAGTTGGGCTAGTTCCATATCTGAAAGATTGGGACACGCTTCACGGAGTGCCTGGATAGTTTCTTTTAGTGAGGTGTTCATTATTTTGCATCCTTAATATATTTATGTATTTGGTTGATTGGTGTTACTTGGACATTGGCCACAGGTGAAGAATCAGAGAGAACAAGGACTTGCTCATCTGACTTTATGTTTAGTCGGCGACGAAGGTTCATAGGAATCAGAATTCGATTTGATGCATCAAATGCTAAATCCCCATCTTCTTGAGCGATTAGAGTGATTGAGGAGCGATCTAACTGCCAAGCAAAACGAGTTTTTGAAGTCCATCCGAAAAGCTGTATGGCATCGACAATTGAGATACGGCCACCGTCTAACTTGATTACCTTTGTTGATTGAGGCGCTTGTTCTTTCTCTCGAACCACGGGAGCGGAGCGAACAACCTTTTCCAAAGGTTTCCCAACCATTGCCTTTTGAACTTCATTGGTTATTGCCGGAGCGATGAAGTCAGGACGTTCTCTCCGCGCTCTTTCCGCGGTGATTTTGGTGAGGTATCCCTTATTGATTGGCACATCAGGGATAGTGCGCAAATCGTCTATTTCTGCATACGAATTTTCATCGCTTGTAACTTCTGGGGAATTACCCACGTTCTGGCGGAGGATGAGGGATTTGAACCCTCGAGACTTTCGTCTACGCGTGTTCGAGACGCGCGCACTCGGCCACTATGCGAATCCTCCAAGAAGGGAAAGCGATACTTCCGATCTGGCGGAGGATGAGGGATTTGAACCCTCGATAGGTTGCCCTATACACGCTTTCCAAGCGTGCGCA
Source organism: uncultured Actinomycetes bacterium (assembly GCA_903825015.1). GTDB lineage: Bacteria > Actinomycetota > Actinomycetes > Nanopelagicales > Nanopelagicaceae > Planktophila. Next base: position 37,592 of record CAIJYZ010000021.1, on the reverse strand, counting down.
CTCGGCCGCTATGCGAATCCTCCAGTGAAGCAGGCTAACCCTACCTGTTAATTCTTAGGTAGTTAAACCCCGATCTTCACTGTTAGATAGCTAGCCAGAATGGATTTTCGAAGCGCTTAACAAAGGCAGCCAACCACTGTGCTGCGATAGCTCCGTCGATTGCACGGTGGTCAACCGAGACGGTGAAGTTGATAATTGAGCGAATCTTGATTTCTCCATCGATAACTACCGGCTTTTGTTTTGCAGCACCAACAGCCAAGATTGCTGATTGAGGTGGATTAAGGATTGCAGAGAATTCATCTGTGCCATACATACCAAGATTAGTTACAGAGAATGAACCACCTTCAATCTCACTTTGCTTTAACCGACCAATACGTGCTCGGTCAATTAAATCGCTTGTTGAAATATTTAATTGTGCAAGACTCAAATGATTAATTCCTTTAACCACAGGAGTAATCAAGCCATTGTTGGTAGCAACTGCGATTGAAACATCTACGTCGCTAAATTGACGAAGAGCAGAATCGGTCCAGATTACATTTGCTTGTGGAACGTCTGCAAAGGATGCAGCAACAGTCTTTAAAATAAGATCTGTCACCGAAATCTTCTTTGGAGCCCATTCATTATATTTCGTACGGAAATTCAACATGTCATCAGCAAGAACTGGAGCCGAGAGATAGAAATGCGGAACCGTTGTCTTACTTTCAGTCAATCTTCGTGCAATCGCCTTTCGCATTCCAGAATGCGGGATATCTGTAAAACTTCCAGCAGGGATTGCAACAGGGGTTAAATTAGTAACAGCTTTACTACTGTCGCCGATTGCAGCTTCTACATCTCGCCGAACAATGCGGCCTCCTGGACCGGTACCTTGAATTGATTCGGCATCAAGGTCATTTTCTTTAGCCAACCGGCGAGAAAGGGGACTAATAAAGAGGCGATCACCATGCTCTTTGTGTTTCAAAACAGGAGCTTCCTGAATGATAACTGGAGCCTGAGTAACAACTGGAGTGTTAACAACCGGGGCGGCAGCTACAGGTGAGGCAACATCAACGCCTGCCTCAGCTATCAACTTATCTATCTCTAATTGACCTTCACCAGCTGCCAGCAAGATGGCGATCGGGGCTCCAACTTGTACGAACGCTCCATTATTAACGAGGTACTTACCTAAGATTCCCTCAGTTTCAGCGGGAACTTCGACTAGAGCTTTTTCAGTCTCCACTTCAGCAATTGCTTGGCCAACGGTAAATGATTCACCTTCTTGAATTAACCATTTAGCGATGATTGCTTCAGTTGCGTTCGCCAAAACTTCTGGCATTCTCATTATTAATGCCATGTTAACGGTTCCCGCCAAATCCAGTTCTTACCTGAGCAAGCCCAATAAGAATCTCTTCAACTCCTGCATAAGCAGCGCGTTCAAGAACTCTTGAAATACTTGGTGAAGCCTCTTCGCCAGAAACACGGTGCACTGGTTGATCTAGCCAATCAAAGTAACGGCGTTGGATCTCATCAGATAACCAACCGCCGTAAGAAGTTCCTAGGGCGCCTTGCTCAACAATCATGACGGCATTAGTTTTCTTAATGGAGGCTTCAATAGTTGCCCAATCGATAGATGCGCGATCAAGCCAACGCAAATCGATTACTTCAGCGTCTATTCCACTTTGTTCAACGGCGGTGAGTGAATGCTTAACCATAGATAAATAAGTTAGAACAGTGAGATCTTTGCCTTCGCGGCGAACATTGGCTTTACCAAATGGGATTTGATAATCGAAATCTCCTTCGGGGATATCTCCCATATCTTGGTAAAGATCAACATGTTCAAGTACAAGAACAGGATCTTGTAAAGCAAGTGCAGCATTCATTAGGCCGATGTATTCAGCAGGAGTTGATGCAGCAACAATGCGCCAACCAGGACTTGTTACAAAGATTCCGGCAGGATCCATTAAATGCTGTGAACCGTATCCACTTCCAATTGCAACCTTTGTGCGAAGAACAAGAGGAACTGGATTCTGTCCGCCAAACATATGGCGGGCTTTTCCAATTTGATTAAAGACTTGGTCAGCTGCCACCCACATAAAATCGGGATACATAAATTCAACGATTGGGCGGTAGCGTCCATCAAGTGCAAGGCCTCCACCAAGACCCGCAAATGCATTTTCACTAATCGGCGTTCCTAGAACTCGATCTGGATACTTTTTAGATAGGCCCTTAGTTGCGCCATTAGTTCCACCATTAAGGCGATGAATATCTTCACCCAAAATAACGATTCGATTATCTTTTTCCATGGCTGCATCAATAACACCAGCAACAGCATCAACAAATTTAACGGTGGTTTTTGCCCCGCCATCTTTGAGAGGCTCTAGTGTGCGAGCACCGTTGAGTTCAGATGCATCTCCACGAACTCCAACATTAACAAAGGAGATATCGGGCCAAAGATCTGGCTTAATGCGACGCTTGCCTGGCGCATCTGGATTAGCTTCTAAAAGAGTCGATGCAGCAAGTCGGTTGGCAGCAAGTGCTTGCTCGCGCACTGAATCAACACCAACTTGATCGATAAGACCGAGAGCTATCATTTCGTTAGCAACACGCAAGAGTGGATCGCGCTCACGCCAATGCGCTTCTTCTTCCTTGGTGCGATATCCAAATGCGCTTCCTGGGAATGGACCATTCTGATGGAAGTAACGATAAACATCGGCTTCTATAACTACCGGGCCTTTGCCACTGCGCATATGTGACTCTGCTTCTTGCATAGCTAGATGAACAGCTAGCGGATCCATGCCATCAACTTTCCATGATGGAATTGCAAAGCCAAGTGCACGAGCGGAGAGTCGTGGCTCTGCAGTTACTTCAGAGACGTGAGTAGAAACGGCATATAAATTATTTTCAATAAAGAATGCCATTGGTAATTTCCAGGCCGCAGCTAAATTCATTGTTTCTAACACAGAACCAATGTTTACTGCACCGTCACCAAAATATGAGACCGTGATGTTATCTGTTAGAGATTTACGTTGAGCCCAAGCATTACCTGCTGCAAGTGGAACTCCTCCTCCAACGATCGCATTTGTACCGAGTGCACCAGCTTCAAAATACTGAAGGTGCATAGAGCCTCCGCGACCACTGCAATACCCTTGAGCCAATCCAAGAATTTCTGCAAGAGTGCGTTGTAAAACTTCTTGAAGTGCTGGAGTCACGAGTGAAGTGATATCAAGTTTTCCAGATGAAACATGACTAATTACTTTGGCAAGAAATTGATGATGACCTCGGTGCGAGCCATTAATCGCATCTTTTGTCCCGAGCGAAATAATTGATCCGACAGCTCCACCTTCTTGACCAATGGAAGAGTGGGCAGGTCCATGAACTAAACCCTCTCCAGCAAGTTCGAGAACAACTTCCTCAAATGCGCGAATTAGATGCAGCTGTCCAAGCATTGTTTCGAGCAACTGTGGGTCGGCACGCTTCCAATCATCAGCGGTCGTGGAAATCTCTACCCACGGGGCACGTGCTACAAGGGGAGTGCGGTTAGTCATGTAAAGCTCCTCGGTGCTGAAACTGGCTACTTAAAATTAAGTATGAGAGAACAGTAAACCCACATTGCATCCAATCACAAGGTTTATTCCATAAAATCTTCCCTTTTAGGGGTATTTGAGGTTAGATTGTATCCAATTAAGGGGAGGGAGACTCAAATCTCTGGAATACCAGGCCTTCGAGGCACCGAACATATTGGCTTTACCGTTCCCGATCTCGACCAGGCAGAGCGTTTCTTCGTCGACGTCATCGGCTGCGAACGGATTTACAATCTTGGCCCCTTTGTAAGAGAAGACAATTGGATGGCCGAACATTTAGGTGTCCATGCCCGAACCGTGATGCGCGAACTCCGATTCTTTCGTTGCAAATTCGGACCGAACTTTGAAATTTTCCAATATGAAGCAGCTGATGGAGCAGCACCTCAACCAAAAAACTCTGATATTGGCGGACACCACCTTGCATTTTATGTTGATGATTTTGAATTAGCGTTGGAATATCTCAAGAGCAAAGGTGTCTCGATTATGGGTGAATCGACTTTAAGTAAAAGTCATTCCGAAGGCCAGCAATGGGTCTATTTCACAAGCCCATGGGGAATGCAATTTGAACTCGTCTCATTTCCAAATGGCAAGGCATATGAAGCAACTGCAAAAACTAAACTCTGGCATCCAGCACATCCGGAGCTTTAATGTCTCTTATTGAAAACGAAAGTGATCTGGCTTTAAGCCAGCAAGTTGCAAATTCATTAAAAGAAGAGATTCTTTCTGGAAAATATCCTCCAGGTGTTCGAATTCGACAAGAAGATATCGCTGAACAGTTTGGGGCATCGCGCTCGCCAGTCCGAGAAGCGTTGCGGATGCTTGAAGCTGAAGGGTTAATAAATCTAGTTGCACATACTGGTGCGTGGATTTCAAAACTCAATCTTGCTGAGTGCGAAGAGATGTATCAGCTTCGCGAACGCATCGAACCACTCTTGCTGAGATTAAGTATCCCTAATATCTCTGAATCAATATTTGCAGAGTTGCAACATCTGGCCACTCAAATGGAATTAACGACCGATGTAGAAGTTTTTCTAAAGTTAGATCGCCAATTCCATTTACTTTCATATTCAGGTGCAGAGACAGTTCTCGTTGGAGAAATGGTCAATCGCTTGTGGAACACAACGCAGCATTATCGTCGTGCGTATTCACAAATGATGGCAGCTTCATCTTTTAAGCCAGCACACTATGAACATTTTTTACTCCTCGCCGCAATCAAGAAATACGACACAGATGACGCAGAACGAATTCTTTTTGGCCACATCCGGCGTACCAGGCTTGAATTAGCCCAGCACCCAGATGTGTTTAATTCGTAATTAAGAACGTGGCGGAATAATCTTTTCAGCGCGTAATTGCTCGAAGAGATCAAAGAAAGAATCCGGCGTTACTTGGACTTCGCGGAATCCTGCCTTGCGGCTCTTGCCCATGTCGGCAAAGGTTTCTACCTGACGACCAAGGTCTGCATCACTATGCCACCAGGAAGCAATTTCAGATGCTTTGTATGGCTTGAGATTATGTTTTGCAACAATCTTTTCCCATTCTGCATCTGCGCCAACCATGCGTGGTTCAAGTGGTGAAAACTCTGCTGGGTATCCAGGATCAGTAATTCCAAAGTGTTCGGCAATCAAACGCCATAATTGACGCCAACGAAATACATCACCGTTAACGGTATTGAACGCCTCATTTTTTCCTGCGGGATCAGTTGCAGACCAGACAGCATGTCGAGCAACAAGTCGTGCATCACTAACGTCAGTTACGCCGTTGTATTGCTCCTTTGATCCAGGGAAAATAAAGGCTTCACCAGTTTCCTTGCAGATAGATGCATAGACCGCAAGAGTGACACCCATGTTCATGGCATTTCCGAGTGCCCAACCAATCATGGTGTGAGGGCGATGCACGGACCAAGTAAATCCTTGTTCAGCAGCAGATTCAAAAAGAATATCTTCTTGAGTGTAATAAAAATTATCGATAGGTAGTCGCGGCTGACTCTCTTTGAAGGGAGTTTCCATAGGAGTCGATGCATATGATTCAAAAGGCCCGAGGTAATGCTTGAGACCAGTAATCAAAACTGTATGTTCGAGTGTGCGCTTTTGAGCAAATGCATCCAATGTGTTTTGTAGCATCGCACCATTTACAGCGATATTTTCTTTCTCAGTATTTTGACGAGACCATGTGCAGAAGAAGAGATGAGTGATAGGAAGTTCTGCAACGGCGGCCTTAACACTTTCTGCATCAAGCACATCGGCATAAACATGTTTCACTCCCGGAACAATGGTGCCCGGTTTGCGGGACAAGCCATAGACAGTGAAACCCTTTTTCTGCAGCTCTTGCGCAATATTGTTACCAGCGATTCCGGTGACTCCGATGACGAGGGCATTTTTACTCATATTGGCTTCCATTCAATTGATCTCTCTAGGGAAGTGATGTTATGTGAGACTACACATAAAGACAAGATATTGGCGATATCGTTCTCTGACACTTGACGCCTTGAACCTATAGTGCCAAACTTTTAGGAGCAGTCCCAACAAACATTGGAGTTTATTATGGGTCGAGTCTCGGGAAAAAGCATCATTGTGACCGGCGCTGGCAGCGGAATCGGTGCTGGCTTTGCCCGCATTTTTGGGCAAGAAGGAGCAAAGGTCGGAGTCTGCGATCTCAACACAGAAGCTGCTGAACTCGTCGCCAAATACATAAAAGACAATGGTGGGCAGGCAATCGCCTTAACCGCCGATGTCTCAAAGCGCGATCAAGTAAGAGATGCCTTTAAGAAATTTGTGGATTGGTCGGGCTCGCTCGATGTCCTCTTTAACAATGCCGGATTTAACAAGCCGATGCATCTAATGGAAGTCACCGAGGAAAATTGGAACGCCATCATGAATGTAAATGGGCTTGGTGTACTAATTTGTACGCAAGAAGGTGGCAAGTACATGATCGCGCAAAAGAGCGGCAAGATTATTAATACGGCATCAATTGCAGGACGCCAAGGTTATCCTGCATTTGCTCCCTACTGCGCAAGTAAGTTCGCAGTGAACGCTCTTACTCAAGCCACTGCTCGAGGATTAGCTGAGCACAACATCACGTGCAACTCTTTTGCTCCGGGTGTCGTTGATACTCCGCTATGGATTGATCTCGATAAAGATTTAATGGAGATGGGAATGTCTGAACGCCCTGGCCAAGCAACTGAAGAGTTTGCCGCAGGAATATTACGAGGACGCTCCGCTACTCCCGAGGACCTTCAAGGAATGGCGCTATTTCTAGCTTCCAAAGACTCGGATTACATGACAGGACAGACCATCATGATTGATGGCGGAATGGTCCTAGTTTAAAAATTACCCATATTTTATACCTACTTAAGAATCGAGCGAGAAAAATGAAAGCACTTCAATTCATGTCACCAAACGTCATGGCAGTTAATGAGATTGCCATTCCCAAAATTGCCGATGATGAAGTACTGCTTGCCAGTCGCTCAGTAGGCATTTGTCACTCTGATATCGAACTTCTAGAAGGTCGATACATCATCCCATTTCAATATCCAATCATCCCAGGTCATGAATGGTCTGCAGAGGTTATGGAAGTTGGAAGCAAAGTCTCCAAATTCATTGCCGGCGATCGCGTGGTGGGTGAATGTGTTATCGGTCAAGAGCACTTTGGTTTCAGTATCAGTGGTGCGATGGCTGAATTCTTTATTGCTAAAGCTGATTGGTTGCACAAACTTCCTGAAAACGTTTCATGGACGCAAGGCGCACTTGTAGAACCATTTAGTTGTGGCTACTACGCAACAGTACGTGCAGACAATATGGATGCAAGTGACACCGTCGCAGTATTTGGTGCAGGGCCCATAGGTCTTGGAGTTATTGCTGCATCAGCGGCTAAAGGTGCGCGGGTTATTGTTATTGAACCTTCAGCAGCCCGAGCACAGATTGCCCTAAGCCTTGGCGCTGATGTTGTCGTAGATCCTCTTACTCAGAACACAAAAGAAGCTGTTCTGGAGGCCACTAAAGGCGTCGGAGCAACAGTAGTTATTGATGCAAGCGGTCGTCCAGATGCAATGGCAGCAACACTTGAAGTCGCTTCTTTCCACGGACGTGTTGTAATTATTGGAATAAGCGTCGGTGGCAAAGCGCCTACGGAGATGGGTTTAATTCAGTCTAAGGAACTTCAAGTACGAGGAATCATCGGATCTCCGGGTGTATGGCCAGAGACAATCCGTTTCTTATCACGTACAAACCTTGATCTTTCGAAACTAGTAACTTCTACATTTGATATTGCAGATGCTGATAAGGCGTACCAAAAAGTGTTGAGTGATAAAAGCCAAGTTAAAGTTCATGTTACGAATTCAGGTAAGTAATGTCATCAACAATGCGCGCAGCAGTTTTGTATGCAATTGGTGATCTTCGGATAGAGGATTTTCCAAAGCCAAATACTTTAGGCCCTAACGATGTATTGGTGCACGTAAAGTACAACGGCCTTTGCGGCACCGATGCATCTGAGTTTGCAAAGAGTTCAACGATGGTCCCGCTAAAGACAGCACACCCAAATAGCAATCACGTAGGCGCAACAATTTTGGGACACGAATTCATTGGGAAAGTTGTCGAAGCAGGGTCTGAAGCACAAGAAATGTTAGGCAAGAGAATTGCATGTGGTGCAGGTGTTTCGTGTGGAAAATGTTCTCGATGCAAAGAAGGTCGAACAAATTTGTGCGATCACTACTACACATTAGGTTTAAGTATTCATGGAGGACTAGCTGAATATGTGGTGGCTCCAAAGGATATTTGTGTTCTAATTCCTGACGATGTGACCGATGAAAGCGCTGCATTAACTCAACCATTAGCTGTAGGTATTCATGGAGTACGTCGCGCCGGAGTAAAAAAAGGTGATCAAGTGATCTTGCTTGGTGCGGGGGCGATTGGATCCTTCGTTTGCGTGGCCCTACAAAGTTACGGCGTCAAAGTAATTGCTATGGATATTAGTCAACAACGTTTAGACGTAGCGAGCCAACTAGGAGCAGAAAATACAATTTTAATCACTCCTGAAATTACTCCTGCAGAAATTAAGCTACTTTTCCCCGCCGGCGCAGATGTTGTCTTTGAGACTTCCGGTGCACCAGGTGCTGCTGCACGTGGACTTGCACTAACTAAGCGAGGTGGAACCTTGATGCTTATGGGCCTAAATAAAACCCCACAAGATTTTCCCTTCACAGATGCCGTACTCCGCGAAGTTGTATTACAGACAACCGTTGCACACGTATGTAAAGACGATATGCCAGATGCATTGGCGCTATTGGCTTCTGGAACTGTTGCTAAACTGCTAACCGATCGAATCTATTCGTTAGAAGATATTAACGCTGCATTTGAAGCGCTTACCTCTGGTAAAGCTACTGGAAAGATTTTGGTAACCCCACAAAATGTCTAATATAAAATCTGTTGCAGTACTAGGTATTGGCAAAATGGGTTCAGCTATGACTAAAGAACTAGTTGCAGCTGGTTATCAAGTTACAATTTGGAATCGAAACCACTCTGTGGCTGAGCAACTTGCAATGGAGATTAATTCTTCAAATCTTTCTGTTTCGCTAACGTCAAAGACTGCTTTAGAAAACGCGGATCTTGCAATTTGCGTATTTACTAATGGTGTAGTTACTCAATCAGTCTTATTAGACGACCCTAATGTTTTGGAAGATGCAAAAAGCAATCTCATTATTGTTGACATGGGAACAAGCGGAGTCGAAAGCGCTCATGCGTTATCAAAAGCTCTTGCATCAAAGAAGCTTTCATTTATTGATGCACCAGTATCTGGAAGTGTTGCAACGATTGCGGCCCATCAGCTACTTGTAATGGCTAGTGGAGATGAATCAACTATTGATCAAGCACGTCCTGTTTTTTCAGCTTTTGCTAAGAAGACAGCGTTCATTGGCCAAGCTGGTGCTGGCCAAGCAATGAAGCTTGCAGTCAATCTCATTGTTCATTCCCTCAACGCCGCCGTCAGCGAAGCTTTAGCGCTAGCAACTGCCAATGGCATTGAAGCATCTGCCGCCTATGATGTTTTAGAGGAAAGTGTGGTCGCAGCCCCCTTTGTTAAATATAAGCGTGCAGCATTCTTAGACACCTCTGCGCCAGTGGCAATGCGAATCGACACTGTGGGCAAGGATCTGGGGTTAATCCTGGGCCTTGGCAAGGAGAGCGGAGTCGATTTACGCGCGGCCTCAGGCATCGCCGAGCTGTACCAGCAAGCTGCGAGCGCGGGATATGAGGCTCAAGATATGGCGAGCCTTTTCCGCTTTATCCAAAATCTTGATGAAAACGTTATATAAAGTCCTTGTTAACGCACCTTGGGATTATGTACAGTCTCACTTTACAAAGGGAAGGAGATCTCAATGAGCACGACACAAATCCGTGAATTGAAGCGTTCAGCACGCCTTCAAATTTCGCGAGGAATGAAGACTGTGCTCGCTGGAACCATCATTCTCTATGTCGCTAGTGCAGTTCTTGCTCCAACTAGTGTGAGCAAAATCGCGCAAATGGGAATGCTCCCATTTGCAGCTTGTTTGGCAATCATCGGCCTTGGGCAAACACTTGTTGTACAACAAGGCGGAATCGATCTTTCGGTTGCAGGGGCAGTTTCTTTAACTGTAGTAATCGTCACATGGGGTCCAGATCGTCACGATGATCGTCTAATACCTGCAGTGGGAGCAGCCTTTGGCGCAGCAATAATCACCGGATTAATTAATGGTTTTCTTGTCACAAAGACAAAGTTAAATTCAATTGTTGCAACACTTGGAGTGAATGCACTTCTTTATGGCGTCATGATGGCACTTTCAGGAGGCAGCCCACGACGCACAACAGATCGACTTTCACATTTCACCAATAACAAAATCTTGGGATTACCGCACTCTCTTTACTTTGGAATTATTTTTGCAGTCGTCGTAACAATATTGTTGAAGCGCACCGTGATAGGTCGTCGCTTTGAGGCAGTTGGCGCAAATCCACGCGCGGCTCATGCAACTGGATTGAAGATAGTTCGATATCAAATCGGTGCCTATGTCGCTGCCCAAATTCTCTACTGCTCAGCCGGAGTTATTCTTGGAGGAGTGATCTCCCAACCAACGGCTTATCAGGGTGATGATTATGTATTGCCATCTGTGGCCATCGTCGTGCTCGGTGGAACTTCACTACTTGGTGGGCGAGGATTTCCTGCAGCTTCAGCCCTCGCCGCTCTATTTCTAAAGCAGCTAGATATGTTTGTACTTTCGCTCGGCGTTCCTTATGGGGTACGCACAATTGTTATTTCAATATCTTTAATGCTTGGTATTGCTCTCTATGCAGTGAATTGGAAATCAACGAATTTCTCATTCAAGAAATCAGACAGGAAACTGCAACCTGTCTAAATTAAGTTTCGACCTCGCAAGAACGTCGAAAGTGCGTCAATGTATGCCGCACATCTGAGAAAGGAAAAAACTTGATACGCTTAAAATCCCGGGCCAGTTTAGTTGCGAGCGCTATCGCAGTTGCAGCATTAACTGTTTCAACTAGCTTTGTCGCAGTTTCATCAGCACATGCTGCCCTCCCTTCATGGTGCGGCTCAAAGAAAATTACAATGGGATTCACCGATGGATTTGGTGGAAACTCATGGCGTCTTGTCACAACAGCTGCTGTTCGTGAAGAAGTTAAACTATGTCCAAGCGTTACAAAGCTTTACTACGCAGACGGACAGGGCAAGACAGACAAGTCAATTTCAGATATTAAGGGAATGGTTGCTAAGGGCGTAAAGGCTCTAGTTGTATTCCCAGATGCTGGTCAAGCAATGCTTCCAGCTCTTCGCTCAGCTTATAAAGCTGGTGTTGTAACTGTTCCTTATCGCGTAGCTCCAGGTGGAACTGCAGGCAAGGATTACAACATGTTTGTAGGTTCAGATTTCGTCTTGGCTGGAAAGCTATGGGGCGAATGGATTAAGAAGAATCTTCCAAACGGTGGAAATATCCTTTCACTATCTGGACCAGCTGGTAACAGCCAAGGTGCAGATGAAGCAAAGGGACTTAAGAGCGTTCTAGGAAATGATCCAAAGTACAAGTTCATTGGTGCACAACCATTTGAAGTTACTAACTGGGATCCAGGTAAGGCTCAAGAAGTTCTTACTGCTGCAATCGCTAAGTACCCACAAATCGATGTCATTACAACTGACTTCGGCCCATCAATTGTTTCAGCTCTTCAGGCTGCAGTTGATTCAGGTTGGAAAGTTCCTGCAATTGCAGGCTCAGATGGAAACGTTCTCGGCTGCTTCTACCAAGATAACAAGGCAACTCAGCCAAACTTCAAGATGATGACAATTTCAACTCAGAACGACCATTCACGTTTGGCCGTACAGTGGGCTGTCGCTCTTGCAACTGGTGGAAAGAAGCCAACAAATAAAGCCTACCCATCAACTTTGTTCGAAGATTCAGTCTCTGGAAAGCCTTCTGCTGTCCAGTGCCGTAAAGATCTTCCTGGAGATGTTTATCTCTCTGCAAAGATGTCCGGAGATGCTCAAGCTAAGTTGAAGACTAACTAAGCTGATTAGAAAGTAAAGTAAGTTCGGAATATAAGTCAGATTGGCCGCTTTAAGTGGCGGCCAATCTGATTTTCCACTGTAAGCACAAGTAGAAATAGGTGAATACGTGTCACGCTCTCCCTTAATCCTCTCGAATATTTCGAAGAGCTTCGCTGGCGTGGCAGCTCTCCAAGATGTATCACTGGAGGTGCGTGCCGGTGAGATTCACGCGCTGCTTGGGGAAAATGGCGCAGGCAAGTCAACACTTATGAATATTGCCTCCGGAACTCTCCAACGCGATAGCGGTTCAATTGAAATTTGCGGCGAGGAGATTAACTCGCTAACTCCACACCAAGCAACAGAACTGGGATTGGCCATTGTTCACCAACACCCCGCTGTGCTCCCAGATCTTTCCATTGAAGAAAATATACGTATCTCTGTGCCTGACAAGTTCCTTCAATCTGAGGGCAGCATTGACGCAACTATGCGCAAGATTCTTGATGATTTTGGATTCACTGTAAGTATTAAAGATCGTGTAGAAAATCTCACTATTGCCCAACAACACTTATTAGATCTAGCAAAAGCATTTGCCGTGAACCCAAAAGTTTTAATTTTAGATGAACCCACAGCGCCACTTGGCCAAGAATCTGTAGAGATTCTTTTTGACCGTATTAAAAAGATTGCTGCATCTGGCACCTCCGTTGTTTATATCACTCACCGATTGGCTGAAGTTCGTGAACTTGCCAATCGAGTGACAGTCCTTCGAGATGGAAAATGGCGCGGCGTTAAAGAGATTGCAGATATCTCAGATGATGAAATCATGACCATGATTGTTGGTCGTGAACTTGAATCAACTTTTCCTCCAAAACATGGTGGCCACCTCTCCGATAAGGAGTTTTTCAAGGTCCACAATATTTCCGGGGGCGAATTCCAGAACATCTCTTTAACGGCTAATAAAGGTGAAATCGTTGGTATTTCTGGCGTAGTTGGCAATGGCCAGAGCCAACTTCTGCGCGCAATTGCAGGCCTCGACAGGTTTTCGGGGAGTATCGAGATAAATGGAGAACCAACAACTGGAAAGCAGTTGTTAAACAAAGCTGCCTATATGCCATCTGACCGTCATGGCGAAGGTTTAATGATGTCGCTATCTGTTCGAGAAAATGCTGCAGTTAATGCACTTAACAAACTAACCAGCGGAATTTTTGTTAGCCGCAAAAAAGAGATAAATCTAGTACTCGCTTCTTTGCAGTCCATCGACGTAAAAGCGCCATCCATGGATGCCGATGTATCTGCACTCTCTGGCGGAAATCAACAAAAGATTGTTATGTCTAGATCTCTACTCTCGGATCCAATATTGATCATTGCCGATGAACCAACTCAAGGCGTGGATGTTGGAGCTCGCGCTGAGATCTACAAGATTTTACGAGAAGTTGCCGAGAGCGGTATTCCTGTCATTGTTAACTCCTCGGATACCAAGGAGCTCGAAGGTTTATGTGATCGCGTCTATGTAATGTCTCGTGGTCATATTGTCAGCACCCTTGAAGGCGACGAAATAACCGAAACTAAAATGGTTGCCGCGGCAGTGAGTTCTACAAAATTAAAGACTACCGAAGAAAGTCAGCTCACTGAAAAAACTCGTCGCCGCCTTCAAATTTTACGTTCGGATTTTCTTCCTCCAGTAGTTCTCACGGCCATGATTGTTCTTCTTGGTCTTTTTATCTTCTCTAAAAATAATATGTATTTTGGTTCGTACAACATTAACGCCGTTCTTGGCCTAGGTACTGGGCTTGGATTTATTGCACTCGGTCAAACTATTGTTTTGATGACTGGTGGCATTGACTTGTCGGTAGGGCCGGCTTCGGGTGTGCTGCTAGTGGTCGGATCCTTCTTTATTAATGATGGTAAGTCCTTACCGATAATGATTGCTGGATTTATTTTGATATTTATCCTGGCAATTTTGATCGGCGTGATTAACGGATCTCTGATTCGCTTTGCCAATTTCACCCCGGTTGCTGGAACTTTGACCGTATACATCGCTTTAATTGGAATTGGCTTTTTATTACGCCCTTCTCCTGGAGGATATTTCAATGCAACATTCACCGATTTGCTTCTAACTAAAATCGGTCCTGTCCCTAATACCTTCATCATTTTGGTGGCGGCAGCAATAGTCTTTGAAGTCCTTATTCGCCGCACAAATTGGGGCGTTCGTTTGCGTGCTGCTGGATCTGATGAAGAGTCTGCTCGCAGATTAGGCGTAAACATCAATCGAACAATCATTGGCGCATATGTAGCATCTGCTCTATTTGCCGCAATTGGAGCGATAATTATTATGGGATTGATTGGTTTAGGAGACCCCGCACAAGGCAGTAGTTATACCTTGCAATCAATAACAGCCGTGGTTTTGGGTGGAACTAGTCTGCTTGGTGGTCGTGGTTCCTTCTTAGGTAGCTTGCTTGGTTCGGTTTTAATGGTGCAAGTATTGAATGCCTGCGTTTTCTTAGATCTTTCACAGAGCTGGCAGTATTTATTCCAAGGACTACTCATTGTGTTTGCAGCGATTTCTTACTCATTAACTCGATCCGGAGGAAAAAAATGAAGGCAGCACGTTTTCATGGTCAGAAAGATATTCGTATTGAAGAAGTTGACGCTCCAGGTTCACCGCTTGCCGATGAGGTCGCAGTAGAAGTTCTCTATTGTGGAATCTGCGGTACAGATTTACATGAGTATGTTGTTGGTGCAATTGTTACTCCAACCAAGCCACACCCACTCACTGGTGTTACAAATCCACAAATTCTTGGGCATGAGTTTTCAGCACGTGTTATTGAAATCGGGAAAGATGTTCGTGATGTAAAAGTTGGTGATCGTGTTGCGATTATGCCTGCAATCGTTTGCGGACGTTGCATCCCTTGTCGTACCGGGCGGGGTCATCTATGTGAAAAATTTGCTTGTACCGGCCTCTCAGCTCCTACGGGTGGCCTTGGTGAAATCGCAATTCTCAAGGAGTATCAAGTAGCAAAACTTCCTGATTCACTCTCTGATCAAGCAGGAGCCCTTGTAGAACCCGCAGCCGTTGCTGCTTATGGCGTTGATCGCGTGGGTGTTACTGGTGGAGACATCATTTTGGTAACTGGCGCCGGTCCAATTGGTGCACTTTCGGCTCTTTATGCCAATGCGATTGGCGCAGCGCAAGTCATCATCGCCGAACCAAACCCACATCGTGCTGCCTTTGCCAAGACTCTAGGTTTGGGCCCTGTTCTTAATCCGCTAGATGCTTCATTTGCCGATGCAATTGCAGAACTTACAGAAGGTCGCGGCGTTGACATGGCTGTAGAAGCTTCAGGAAGTACCGGTGGACTTACAGGGTGCATGAACTCTGTTCGTAGAAGTGGAAAAATTGTTCAGACTGGACTTCACACTAAACCAGCAACTATCGATGCCATGAAACTTTCTGAAAAAGATATTTCTTATGTCGGATCATGGTGTTACCTGCTTACCGACTGGCCACGCATCATTCGTCTTGCAGCAACAGGAAAGTATCCAATTGAAAAGATGATTTCAAGCGTTATTGGAATTGATGATGTTGTTACTCAGGGTTTTGATGTGCTTATTGATCCCACAGGAAATCAGATGAAGGTGCTAGTTAAAGTTAAGAAGTAGGAAATATTAGTAAGGCCCTCTCGAAATATTGCGAGAGGGCCTTACTAATTTCGTTTTATCTAATTTAGAAAAGTGGCTTCAAAGTTGAAAGTGCAGGACGGAGCTTCAAATACTCCTGAGCTGCAGCCTCATGCTGTTCTTTGTCGTAATAATCCCATTGAATAAGTTCGAGAACTAATCCGTCTGGATCGGCGAAGTAGCACCAGCGCCATCCAGCTAATGGACCAGAGTCCACAACATTGACTTCAGAGTTGAACTTCACGCCTTGAGCTTCGAGCTCTTTTTTAGTTTGATGGATATCATCGACGTGAAAACAAACGTGCGCAGCACCGAGATTATTATTCGGCGCCGGTTTTACACTATCTGCAGGCCGATTACCGTATTCAATCAATTCAAATGTTGTAGTGGCATCAACCCACAAAGAGACTTGGCGCAGTTTTGCACCCGGGACTCCTACGCCTTTGGCAAGCTCGGGCCCTTCGAACCAACCAGTTGGCTCATTCTGAAATTGAAAACCCAATATGTCATGATAGAAATAGATGGAGCGGTCGAGGTCGGTACAAACCAAACCTACGTGGTGCACATAATTCATTTTTTTGGATAACTTCATTGTCTACCCCTTCCGAAACCTAAGTTCGGTGTTCACTAATACCGAACGCTTGTTCCTTACTCTACGCTCCAAAATAGGGGGGTGTACAGCCCTTCTAAACAGTTTTATACTAAGTAAATACAGGCTTTGAGCTTACTTGATAGTAAGTTTGCCCTGGTTACAGCGCCGCAGGGCTCTGGCAATAATAGGGAAGAGATGGTTATGACAGATGCAATCGCATACCTAGGGCCAAGATTAAAAGAGATTCGCTCGAAGACCGGTCTCTCCCTTCGTGAGATTGCTCGACAGTTAAAAGTTTCTCCCTCTTTTGTTTCACAAATCGAAAATGGAAAATCTCAGCCATCTGTTGCAACTTTGTATGCGTTAGCAAAACTTCTTAGCGTTCCTGTTGATGTACTTTTTGAACCAGCAGGAGATCCTGTTGCTGCATCCATTAAGTCACAGGATATAGATGAAGTGGATCGAAGTAACTTTGATCGCCCCACAGAGGTTTGGGATATCTCAAGAGCCCGTATTTCCGCGGTAAATCCAAATAATCGCAGCATTATTACGATGGACTCTGGGGTTTCATGGGAACGTCTAGCGGCGACTTCTGAAGAGTCTGTTAACTTTATGGAGATTATTTATGCACCGGGTGCTGAAACAAATAAATCTGGTGAAATGATTTTTCATAATGGTTTTGAATATGGATATGCTCTTGAAGGAGAATTAGAACTCACGATTGGCGATCTCGTCCTTCAACTTTCAGCCGGCCACTCAATGGGTTTTGACTCTTCAATTCCACATCGATTCCGCAATACCAGCTCTGGCACTTTCCGTGGTATCTGGTTTGTACATGGCTGCAGCGTTCCCCATTCTTAACTAGATTCCGAGGCTCATATCGCCGTATCTGGCGGTGTGAAAAACCTTGACACCGGTGTTCACCTAGTGTTAACTAGTAGAGAACATCTGCCCCGCTTGGGATGGATTTATTCCACAGGAGTCAATATGGCCATCAGCACATATGGAATCAACGCAGTTGATTGGGAAAATCGCGTTGATTTCGACCGCCTTCGAAAAGAACGCCTAGCTCGCCTTAAGGCCGAGCTGGAAAACTCTAGCCTTGGCGCCCTCCTGACATTTGATTTTCACAATATCCGCTATATGACATCCACGCACATTGGTACGTGGGCGATGGACAAGATGATTCGC
This sequence comes from uncultured Actinomycetes bacterium, assembly GCA_903825015.1. GTDB lineage: Bacteria > Actinomycetota > Actinomycetes > Nanopelagicales > Nanopelagicaceae > Planktophila. The sequence goes on along the minus strand of CAIJYZ010000021.1, from coordinate 20,060 downwards.
TTCTCGATCCTGCCTCGAGGAGGAGAACCAGTTCTCTGGGACTTCGGCTCAGCTGCCAAGCACCACACCATCCAAACACCTTGGCTTGATCAAGCACATACTGATGCAAGCGCAAATGGTCACGGACCGCATCATGATGCAGGTCCACTTATTGGATCTCGTGCAGGAATTTCAACTTTGCGTGGAGCAATTCCACCAAGTGCAGGTCAAGCAGAAAAAGTTGCTGACAAGATTTATGAAGTACTTAAGGCATATGGATTAGAGAAAGAACCACTTGGCATCGATATCGTTGAACCTCCAGTTCTCTTTGCGCTACAAGCAAAGGGAATTCCTGTAGTTGATGGACAACAGATTTTCCTAGCTGCCCGTCGCATTAAGACTAAAGATGAAATCTCACTTCTAACAACAGCAGCCTCAATGGTTGATAAGGCATACGATGATTTGTACTCGTTTCTTCGCCCAGGAGTTCGCGAAAATGAAGCAGTCGGACTAGTTGCAAAAACTCTTTACGACTTAGGTTCAGAGCATGTTGAAGGAGTGAACGCCATCTCTGGTGAACGTTGTTCTCCACACCCACATGTTTTCTCTGACCGAATTATTCGCCCGGGCGATCCAGCCTTCTTCGATATCTTGCACAGTTACATGGGATATCGCACCTGTTACTACCGAACATTTGCAGTTGGCTCCGCATCACCTGCACAACGTGATGCTTACACAATTTGCCGCGAATATATGGATAAGGCAATTGCCTTGGTTAAGCCTGGGGCAACAACTGCTGACATCGTTAAAGTTTGGCCAAAGGCTGAAGAATTTGGCTTTGCTAATGAAGAGGCAGCATTCGCACTTCAATATGGACATGGAGTTGGTCTCTCAATCTGGGAACGTCCAATCTTTAGTCGAATGATTTCTATCGATCACCCAGAAACACTTGAAGAAGGCATGGTTTTCGCGCTAGAGACTTACTGGCCTGCTAAGGATGGCTGGGGAGCAGCTCGAATCGAAGAAGAGATTGTTGTTACTGCTACTGGCTGTGAAGTTATTACTAAATTTCCAGCAGAAGAGCTCTTAGTAGCAGGCCAGCGTTATTTCACAACTGGTGGGTACCTCAACACGACTCGTGATTCGCAGTCACACCTGAACACATCTACTTTCAACCACATTGGCAACGGTAAATAAGGGTGGATCTCGGTAACGGCTACGGACATCTGACTTATTCAACACTGGTTCACCCAGGGGACACATGGCCAGAAATGAAGAACTCTCTGGTTACTTACGTACCAGAGGTAAAAAAACGTTTTTGTCCTGACGCTCCGATGGGCGTCTCACTTCGCTTATCAAATGCTTCGGTTGAAGAATTACTAGCAAAACCAGAGGAACGTGTGTGGCTAAAGAAATTCCTCCAAGACAATGAGCTATATGTCTTTACTGTAAATGCTTTTCCTTACGGTCCATTTAAGGGCGAAATCGTAAAAGAGCGCGTTTATGAACCCGATTGGACAACGGAAGCCCGAACTCAATACACGATGCACATCTCAGATATTTTGGCCGAAGTTACTGATGTAACAGTAGAACCAACTATTCAAACTGCACCATTAGCTTTTCGTCCCAAGGTAATTTCACCCGAATACATTTCAGAATTTGAAGAGAATATTTATCGCGTCATTGCACATTTAATGACTCTGGAAAAGAGAACTGGTCACCGCGTAAAACTAGCTATTGAACCAGAGCCATTTTGTTTCCTTGAAACAATCCCTGAGACAGTGCAGTGGTTTAAAGACAAGGTCTACTCTCTGAGCGCAGCAGAGAAGATTTCTAAATACTCAGGACAACCCCTAGCCGAGGTCTTTGGTGCCACCCGTCGATACCTAGGTGTCGTTCTAGATATCTGTCACCAATCAGTTGAGTTTGAAAATATCGCAGACGATATTGACCAACTATCGCAGGCCGGAATTCCAATCTTTAAACTCCAGGAAGCAGCTGCTCTACGTGTTGATAACGTAACTCCAGAGATTGTTGAAGAGTTAAAGAAGTACACCGGCACTATCTATCTCTCTCAAACCACTGAGCTTCGTAACGGTGTCATAACACGATTCTTGAACTTAGAGGATGCCATTGCTGCTTGGGAAAATGACCCAGGCCCACGTGAATGGCGCACACATTTTCATGTTCCAGTTTTCTTAAAGGATCTAGGTCCGTTTCAAACTACTCGCTCAGGAATAGATGATGCACTGCGCGTACATGCGCGAACACCACTATCTACACACCTTGAAATTGAGACCTACACATGGGACGTTCTTCCTGAACATCTCAAGACTGGGGACATCACTGAGTATGTAGTTCGTGAACTCGAATATGTTCGAGACGAACTCTTCCGTCAGATTGCAGCGATTAAGTAAATCAACCGTAACTTTTAACTAAGTTACTTCAATGCACTCTTAAGATTCGCGAATTCACTCTGTAGTTCTGTAGGAAGTTTTGAACCAATCTTTGCGAACCACTCCTCGATCAACGGTACCTCTGCACGCCATTCATCGAGATTGACCGCCGAGATTTCAGCCATATCTTCGGCCGAAGTATCTAGACCTGATGTGTCAATAGCTCCTGGCAGTGGAATCAAACCGATAGGAGTTGATTCAGAAGTATTTGCTCCTTCAACTTGTTCTATTGCCCATTTAATTACTCGAGAATTTTCACCAAATCCCGGCCACAAGAATTTGCCAGAACTGCTGCGGCGAAACCAGTTGACATAAAATATTTTTGGCAATTTAGATGCATCTGCGCTTTTACCGATCTTAAGCCAGTGGTTAATGTAATCACCGACGTGATATCCGATAAAGGGAAGCATCGCCATTGGATCGCGACGAACAATTCCAACCTCGCCAGTTGCGGCTGCAGTTGTTTCCGATGAAAGTGTGGCAGCCATAAAGACTCCGTGCTCCCAATCTCGTGATTGAACTACAAGTGGAATTGTGGTTTTGCGGCGGCCACCAAAAAAGATTGCAGAGATTGGGACACCGGCAGGATCTTCCCACTCTGGCGCAATGATTGGGCATTGCTTTGCGGGGGTACAAAAACGTGAGTTGGGATGAGATGAAAGTTCACCATTATCTGGAGTCCAGTCACGATTCTTCCAATCAGTTAAGTGCGCAGGGGGAGTCTCGGTCATACCTTCCCACCAGACATCACCATCATCTGTTAACGCAACATTTGTAAAGAGAGAGTTACCTTTTTCAATTGTTCTCATGGCATTTGCATTTGTGGCCCAGCCAGTACCAGGAGCCACCCCAAAGAAGCCGTACTCAGGGTTTACTGCATACAAACGACCATCTTCTCCAAAGCGCATCCATGCGATGTCATCTCCGAGAGTTTCAACCTTCCAACCTTCAAGGGTTGGTTCAAGCATTGCAAGATTTGTTTTACCACAAGCCGATGGGAATGCAGCTGCAATGTAATGCGCATTGCCGGAAGGCGGTGTGACTTTAAGAATCAACATGTGTTCTGCAAGCCAACCTTCATCGCGCCCCATGACAGAGGCGATACGAAGCGAATAACACTTCTTACCAAGTAGAGCATTTCCACCATATCCAGAACCAAAAGACCAAATCATACGATCTTCAGGAAATTGAGTGATGTACTTAGTTTCATTGCATGGCCACTTCACATCTTTATCACCAGGCAGTAGCGGTGCACCGACTGAGTGAAGAGCACGAACAAATTTCCGGTCACTGCCCATCGCTTCTAGTACTTCACTTCCCATTCGACTCATTATGTGCATCGATGCAACAACATAAGGGCTATCGGTTATTTGCACGCCAAACATTGGGACCTTTGCATCGAGCGGGCCCATGCAGAAAGCAATGACATACATTGTTCGACCGCGCATGCTTCCGCGATAGAGCTCACTCATAATCTCTTTCATAGCATCGGGATTCATCCAATTATTAGTTGGACCGGCATCAGCTTCATCTACAGAGCAGATGAAAGTGCGGTCTTCTACGCGGGCAACATCGGATGGGTCAGAGGCACACCAAAATGAATTAGCCTTCTTCTTTAATCTAATAAATGTGCCAGCTTCAACGAGAGCCGAAGTAATGTGATCCCATTCCTGCGTTGTTCCAGTGCACCAGTGAATCTCGTCGGGCTGGGTGAGGCTTGCTACAGAAGCGACCCATTCAACGAGTTGAAGGTGATTGGTAGGTCCGAGATTGGCCATGAATGACTCCTTTGGAATACCTGCGCCGGTCTTGGGAGTGTAAACCAATAGTGAACATTTTTACAAAAGTGTTAACCCCATACCGCTCAGTACTGGCAATAACTACGCGAAATCGCCCCAGGTCGGCCAACTATCGGTGGCTGTAACTATGATTACGCCAGATCCCTCGTACGGCGTCACCGTACCGAACTCCCCCAGGGCAGGAATGCAGCAAGGGTAGGTCCGCTCTGGCGGGTGTGCGAGGGGTCCTATTTAATTGTCGCGTCGAAGAGTAGAGAAGAGAATATGTTCAAAAGGAAAATGCGTCGGATATTGAGGCATTTTCTTGGCGACAAGAAAACTCAGATTCACATGTCGCCACAAGAGGTTGAAACTCTAAAGCGCGAGAGTGCGGAATCTCAAAGTGGTGCATTGCCTAGCACGACCAGCTCGATGCATCCAGGTAGATTTAATTTAGTAAGCGCGCAATCCCAACCAGGTTCACGATTAGGGATGGAAGCGTTCATTATTGAAGAGAACGGCGCTATGTCGATTAGTGAACGTGAAGATGCACTTCGAAATGAAATAGTAGAAAATGAACAACGGAATTCTAGAAATGGGGGCGAGTAATGTCATTAGCTTTGTATCGCAAGTATCGTCCCTCAGTTTTTGCAGATGTCATCGGGCAAGAACATGTAACCGTTCCGCTTTCAAATGCGTTGGAATCTGGGCGCACACATCACGCATATCTATTTAGTGGCCCGCGTGGTTGCGGAAAAACATCTAGCGCTCGCATTATGGCGCGCTCGCTTAACTGCGTAAATGGCCCAACTCCAAATCCATGTGGTGAATGCCAATCATGTAAAGATTTAGTTGCCAACGGTCCAGGTTCATTAGATGTAATCGAACTAGATGCTGCCACACACGGTTTAGTAGATGATGCGCGCGATCTTCGCGATAAAGCTTTTTTTGCACCAGTTCAAAGCCGTTACAAGATTTACATCATTGATGAGGCACACCAACTTGGACCCGGTGCGGCTAACGCATTGCTTAAAGTTGTTGAAGAACCGCCTCCCCACGTTATTTTTATCTTTGCTACAACTGAGCCAGATAAGTTAATTGCAACTATCCGTTCACGTACTCATCACTATCCATTCCGTTTGGTGCCACCAGGAATCTTGGCTGCGCACCTTGAAAAGATTTGTAACCTTGAAGGCGTCAGTGTTGCTAAAGGCGTAATTCCTTTAGTTGTGCGCGCATCTGGTGGTTCAGTTCGTGATGCTCTATCTGTGCTTGGTCAACTTTTGGCTGGTGCAGGCAAAGATGGCGTTAGCTATGAAATCGCAATTCAATTATTAGGTTTTACTGATGGCGCCTTACTCGATGATGCGATCGATGCAATTGCTGCGCATGATGGTGCAACTTTGTTTAAGACAATTGATCGCGTTATCGAATCAGGCCATGATCCACGCCGCTTTACAAGCGATATGTTGGAACGTATTCGCGACCTAATGATTGTTGATGCACTCAAAGATTCAGCAAGTAATGCAATCTTGCGCGATATTCCTGATGATCAGATGGAACGTATGCGCAATCAAGCTAATCGCATCGGTACCGCCAATCTTTCACGGGCTGCAGATATTGCTGCCGAGGGTTTAACTCAGATGCGTGGAGCCACTGCGCCACGTTTAATGCTCGAACTTATCTGCGGACGAATCTTGTTGCCGATTGGTGACAATGGAGAGTCCGGCATGCTTTCAAGAATTGAGCGGCTTGAACGTGCAGAAAATATTGCTCCTATGTCTTCTGCCGCTGTTTCTTCACCGGCTCGCACCGCAGAGCCAAAAGAAACTACAGGCTCTGCTCATGCGACCGGAGAAATCAACAGCTCTAAAGTTGAGGAAGCACCAACGCCGGTTAAAGAAAAAGAATCCGCCCCGGCGCACGTACCGGGTAATTTTGATATTGCCGCACTGCGTCGCGCGTGGCCGGATGTTATTGAAGATGTAAAGAAGCGCCGCAGATTGACGTGGTCGTTGCTAAGTGCGTCGGCACAAGTGTTGGCAGTTGATGACAAGGCAATCACAATTGGAATCGTCAATGCTGGTGCACGTGATTCGTTTGTTCGTTCTGAATCTGATGAAATTTTACGTAAGGCATTTGTTGATGTAGTTGGAATCGACCGCAAGATTGAATGCGTTGTTGATCCCTCGATTGACACTAATACTCCAGCGGCTCGTGAGACTCGAACTTCAGAGGCACCAACTGATAAAACCCTATTAACCGGCGCTGCACTTCTTGCACAAGAACTTGGCGCAAAGATAATCGAGAGTAAATAATCTATGTCAGGTATGTATGAAGGTGCGATTCAAGATCTCATTGATGCTTTGGGTCGTCTGCCTGGAATTGGTCCAAAGTCTGCTCAGCGAATTGCTTTCCACATTTTGCAGGCAGATGGTGATGTAGCGGCAGCTTTAGTTGATTCGATTCGCACAGTAAAAGAGCGCGTAAAGTTTTGTGTGCAGTGCGGAAATGTGTCAGAGGAAGATGAATGTCGCATCTGTCGTGATCCGCGCCGTGACAACACATTGATCTGCGTTGTTGAAGAGAGCAAAGATGTCATTGCAATCGAACGCACACGCGAATTTCGCGGTAAGTATCACGTGCTAGGTGGAGCGATTAGCCCTATCGATGGAATCGGTCCAGAGCAGCTGCGTATCCGCGAACTCATGGCCCGACTTGCAGATCCCGGCATAGTTGAAGTTATCTTGGCTACCGACCCAAACCTTGAGGGTGAAGCAACGGCTACCTATCTATCTCGCATGATTAAGCCCCTGCAAATCAAGGTTTCACGCCTTGCCAGCGGTCTGCCAGTGGGTGGAGATCTTGAATATGCCGATGAAGTTACGCTCGGGCGAGCATTTGAAGGTCGTCGCGACGTTTAATCTCGGTATGTGATACGCACCTCGTCTCAATATGTAAGAAAATCTGAAAAATGGTTCGCATCAATTAAATCTATGCGTCACCATTGAGCCATGGGACTGATTGTTCAGAAATATGGCGGTTCATCGGTTGCCGATGCCGCAGGAATGAAGCGTGTTGCCAATCGAATTGTGGCGGCAAAGCGCGATGGAAATCAGGTCGTAGTCGTTGTTTCAGCGATGGGCGATACAACTGATGAATTGATTGATTTAGCAAAACAGATCACGCCGATTCCAACAGGGCGCGAGCTCGATATGTTGCTAACTGCCGGTGAGCGAATTTCAATGGCACTTCTTGCAATGGCAATTACAAATTTGGGTCACGAAGCCCGTTCATTTACTGGAAGCCAAGCTGGCGTGATTACAACATCTGCACATGGTCGCGCTCGCATCATCGATGTGACACCAGGGCGAATTCAAGAAGCACTCGCTGAAGGTGCAATTGCAATCGTTGCAGGATTTCAAGGAATTTCGCAAGATACAAAAGATGTAACAACTCTAGGTCGCGGTGGCAGTGATACAACTGCAGTTGCATTAGCTGCAGCGTTAGAAGCAGATGTCTGTGAAATTTATACAGATGTAGATGGAGTCTTTAGCGCAGATCCACGTGTTGTACCAACTGCACGCAAATTGAAAACCGTTACGTATGAAGAGATGTTAGAACTCGCGGCAAGTGGCGCAAAAGTTTTGCACTTGCGTTGCGTTGAGTATGCACGCCGATATGACCTACCAATTCACGTACGTTCATCTTTTACAACTAATGAAGGAACTTGGGTGGTCAAAGATCATCCACAAGGAGGAGACATGGAACAAGCAATCATCGCAGGCATTGCACACGATAAGAGCGAAGCAAAGATCACTATCGTCGGTGTTCCTGACCGTACCGGTGTTGCAGCACGAATCTTCCAAGCAATTGCCGATGCCGACATCAACATCGACATGATTGTGCAAAATGTTTCAGCTGCAGCAACTGGTTTAACTGATATCTCATTTACTTTGCCAAAGGCTGAAGGTGCTGATGCAACTGCGATTTTGCAAAAGCTTCAAGGTGAAGTTGGATTCGCTTCGATTCAATACGATGATCAAATCGGCAAGTTATCCCTTGTTGGTGCGGGAATGCGTTCACACCCGGGAATCACAGCCGCATTCTTCGGTGCAATGTCTGAAGCAGGAATAAATATTGAAATGATTTCAACATCTGAAATCCGTATCTCGATTATCTGCCGCGAGGCTGATCTAGAGCGTGGCGCAAAAGCTGCACACGCGGCCTTTGGTCTTGATGCTGATAGCAATGAAGCCGTTGTATATGGAGGAACCGGACGATGAGTAAGAAGAAAAGCACAAAGAAACCATCTCTGGCAGTCGTTGGAGCAACCGGCGCTGTAGGCACTGTAATGCTGAGCATTTTGTCCGAACGCAAAGATGTTTGGGGCGAAATCCGTTTGATCGCATCTGCACGCAGCGCTGGAAAGAAATTGATGTGCCGCGGCGAAGAGCTAACAGTTGTCGCTTTAACCCCAGAAGCATTTGATGGCATCGATGTTGCAATGTTCGATGTGCCCGATGAGATTTCTGAAGTATGGGCACCAATTGCAGTAGAGCATGGAGCAGTAGTCGTTGATAACTCTGGTGCATTCCGAATGGATCCAAAGGTTCCACTAGTGGTTCCTGAAGTTAATCCAAAGGATGCCAAGAAGCGCCCTAAGGGAATTATTTCAAATCCAAATTGCACAACACTTTCAATGATTGTTGCAATAGGTGCACTCAATAAGAAGTTTGAATTAAAGGAATTAGTCGTAGCCTCTTACCAAGCTGCATCAGGGGCTGGTCAACCAGGTATTGATTCTCTACGAGAACAGATTTCACTTGTTGCCGGAACAAATGCCGGAGAAGCAACTGGCGATGTTCGAAAGCTCGTTAAAGATTCTGGGCCTTTTCCAGCACCGCTTGCACTAAACGTCGTGCCATGGGCCGGTTCCTTAAAAGAAGAGGGCTATACATCTGAAGAGTTAAAGGTTCGAAATGAATCACGCAAAATTCTTGGAATGCCAAAGTTGAAGGTGTCGGCAACATGTGTTCGTGTACCAGTTCTAACAACGCACTCATTAGCTGTGCATGCAACCTTTAAAAATGAAGTAACTCGCAAAGCAGCCCAAAAAGTTCTTGAAAAAGCAGCTGGCGTAGTTCTCTTTGATGATCCTGAAAACAAGAAGTTTCCTACACCTAATGATGTTGTCGGAACTGATCCAACCTGGGTTGGTCGTGTTCGCCAATCACTTGATGATAAAAAGTCACTTGATCTATTCCTGTGCGGAGATAACTTGCGTAAGGGTGCTGCGCTAAATACTGCGCAGATTGCCGAACTACTGGCAGTAGAGTTCACAGCATGAGCATTAAAGAGCAGTTAAAGAAGGATTTAACAGAAGCCATTCGTAGCCGCGATGAAATCACTTCAGGCACAATTCGCATGGTTTTGACCGCCATCACTAACGAAGAAGTGGCGGGCAAAGAAGCTCGCGTTCTTAGCGATGACGAAGTCATTACAGTTCTTTCACGCGAAGGCAAGAAGCGTCGTGAAGCTGCCGAAGCATTTGAAAACGCTGGCCGTGCTGATAAGGCAGCGCTAGAAAAAAGTGAAGGCGAAGTAATAGTTAAGTATCTTCCAGCTCAATTAAGTGAAGCAGATATCGCTGCAATTATTGCCGAAGCAATTGCTTCGACAGGTGCTGCCGGTCCTTCCGATATGGGCAAAGTAATGGGAGCAGTAAAGCCAAAGATCGCAGGCAAAGCCGATGGTGGCCTTGTTTCTGCCCTAGTGAAAGCAGCACTCTTGAATGGAGAAACTAAGTGAATAAGAAATTTGAATACGCAACTGTTCCGCTACTTTCACATGCTACAAAACAGATTTTAGATACTTGGGGTTCTGATGGTTGGGAGCTCGTTCAAGTTGTTCCAGCTCCAGGAACTGGCGAGCAGCTAGTTGCTTACATGAAAAGAGAGATCGCATGAATACAGTTGATGTCCGCGCAAAGTTAAAAGAACTCGGCCTTGAACTACCTGTTGCTGCTAAACCAGTTGCCGCATACGTGCCAGCGATTCGTACAGGAAATCTAGTTTTCACTGCTGGCCAACTGCCATTGTTTAATGGTGAGATGGCTGGGGTTGGAAAAGTAGATGGTGAAATCACACCAGAGCGTGCAAAAGAGCTAGCGCAGATTTGTGCACTTAACGCTTTAGCTGCAGTTGAAACCGTTGCAGATGTAAACAAGATTACAAAGATTGTTCGCGTAGTTGGATACGTCAATGGCGTTCCTGGCTATATCAATGCACCAGTAGTTGTTAATGGCGCTAGCGAACTATTTTTAGCGATTTGGGGCGATGGCGCAAAGCATGCACGCAGTGCTGTTGGAATTGCAGAGTTGCCATTGAATTCACCAGTTGAAATCGAACTAACGGTAGAGATTACAGACTAAATACACTGATAACTGAAGTCGATACTTAACGCGGAACCTCTCACAGCTTTTTGCGAGCGTTGCGTCCGGTCATTTACCGCGTTTTGATAGACGTTCGAAATCTGTAATCAATACTGCACGTCCATCAAGCTTTAACCAGTTGCGTCCTGCAAAATCTGCAAGGGCTTTGTTTACTGTTTCGCGAGATGCGCCAACAAGTTGAGCAAGCTCTTCCTGTGTTAAATCATGATGTACGTATAAACCTTCATCGGTCTTCTTTCCGAAGCGCTCACCTAGATCGATAAGTGCTTTAGCAACGCGACCTGGGACATCTGAGAAGACTAAATCGCCAACAGCTTCATTTGTACGACGAAGGCGTTGAGCCAAACGTGCTAATAGTTGAAGTGAGACATCTGGATTTTCGCGAAGCCATGGAAGAAGTTTTTCCTGACCAAGGCTTAATAGTTTTGCATCAGTAACTGCCGTTGCAGTTGAAGTACGTGGGCCTGGATCGAAGAGGCTGAGTTCGCCAAACATTTCGCCAGGTCCAAGGATTGAAAGAAGATTTTCGCGACCATCACCGCTTGAGGTTCCAAGCTTTAACTTTCCTTCAACGATTACGTAAAGGTGATCGCCTTCGGCGCCTTCGGCAAAGAGAACGCTGCCTTTTGAGATTTTGACTGTATCCATCTTCGCGCGAAGCGAAGCAGAAGCTGCCTCATCAAGGGCCGTGAATAGTGGGGCTTTATTAACTGCATCTAGATCTATGGTCACGGGTAGTACTTTAGCGTCATGCCTGCCGATAATGAAAGCCGCAAAGCGGCACGGGCTATTTATCGGATCTTGACTAAGACCTACCCTGAGATCCGTTGCGAATTAGATTTCGAGAATCCGCTCCAATTAATTGTTGCCACTGTTTTGAGCGCACAGTGCACAGATAAGAGAGTTAACACTGTAACTCCAGCGCTGTTTAAGAGATACAAGACTGCTAAGTCTTACGCAGAAGCTGACATCCACGATCTTGAAGAGCTGGTGTATCAGACTGGTTTCTATCGGGCAAAAGCCCGTCACATAAGGGGGATAGGGGTCAAGCTTTTTACAGAGTTTGATGGGCAAGTGCCTCGTACATTGGATGAGCTAATTATATTGCCTGGAGTTGGTCGCAAAACTGCAAATGTAGTTTTGGGACATGCATTTGATATTCCTGGAATAACTGTTGATACGCACTTTGGTCGTTTATCGCGCCGCTTTGGTTGGACTAAAGAAACAGATCCAGTAAAAGTTGAACGCATTGTTGGAGAGTTAATTCCGCAAAAAGAGTGGACAAATTTGTCGCAACGGATGATTTGGCATGGCCGACGAATCTGCCACTCTCGCAAACCTGCATGTGGCGCATGTCCAATCGCAAAACTATGCCCTAGCGTTGGCATCGGTGAAATGGATGTAACTAAAGCAAAGTTGTTGGTTAAGACAGATAAGGATTTCCGATGAAGAAGCTGGCTATTGCAATTGCATTAATGCTGCTTACGGGCTGCTCAACATCTACTGCAAAAACTCAAGGCCAAATTGTTTCTTGCTCAAGCATTACGAATCTTACAAATAAAAACTCAACATATTTAGCGTGTTTGGATGGAACAACTGGTGCATCATTCGAAGGCATTAAAGGGCCGGCGATAATTAATGTATGGGGATCTTGGTGTGGACCATGCAAAGAAGAGATGCCGATCCTTCGGTCCTTCTATAAAAAAGCTACAAATAAGGTCGCCCTTATAGGCATAGATGTTGAAGAGGCCTCGATTAAAGATGGTCGCACCTTTGTCCAAGAAAACGGCATTACATGGCCTAATCTCTTTGATGCCGATGGAAAATCTCGGGCATATTTTGGAATGGGCGTTCCAGTTACATGGTTTATAGACGCTGATGGAAGCGTGGTTTATAAACATATTGGCGTGCTGAAAAACGAGATAGAACTGATTACTTTGACCTCTAAATATCTAGGGGTAAAGCTTTAATCCTCAGCTTTTGCGCTTTGCAATCCCTCAAAAATTAACTTCATGACATTTGGATCAGCCAACGTTGTGGCATCTCCAACGACACGATCTTCAGCAACATCTTTGAGAAGTCGACGCATAATTTTTCCGCTTCGAGTCTTTGGAAGTTCGTTAACAACCAAAATCTGACGGGGTTTTGCAATTGCGCCAATTTCCTTTGCTACGTGGTTGCGAAGTTGAGTTATCAACTCTTCGCCAGATGCATGTTCGACGCCGCCGCGCAAAATAACGAAGGCAACAATTCCCTGGCCAGTCATTGGATCCGCAGCACCGACAACGGCAGCTTCTGCAACTGATTCATGAGAAACAAGTGCTGATTCAACTTCAGTAGTTGAAATTCGGTGGCCAGAAACATTCATGACATCATCGACGCGGCCTAATAACCAGACCGCACCTTCATCATCTAATTTTGCGCCGTCACCAGCAAAATAAATTCCTTCAAAGCGTGACCAATATGTTTCTTTGTAACGCTCATCCTCGCCCCAAATTCCTCGAAGCATTGATGGCCAAGGTTGATCAAGAATCAAATATCCACCATGCCCATCAGCAACAGGCTTGGCATTGTCATCAACAACTTTGGCACTGATTCCAGGAATTGGGCGCATTGCGGATCCTGGTTTTGTTGCAGTGATACCAGGCAATGGGGAAATCATGATTGCACCAGTTTCAGTTTGCCACCATGTGTCAACGATTGGGCAACGATCTCCACCAATAATCTCTCGGTACCACATCCACGCTTCAGGGTTAATTGGTTCACCGACCGATCCCAACAAACGAAGTGATTGCAGATTATGAGCTTTAGGAAACTCATCGCCCCATTTCATCCATGTTCGAATTAATGTTGGCGCGGTGTACAAGATAGTTACGCCGTATTTTTCGATGATCTCAAAGATACGTCCTTTATGGGGAGTATCAGGCGTTCCTTCGTACATCACCTGTGTAGCACCATTAATTAGTGGGCCATAAACAATGTATGAATGACCGGTTACCCAGCCAACATCGGCGGTGCACCAATAAACATCGGTTTCTGGCTTTATATCAAAGACCATTTTGTGGGTGTAAGCGACCTGCGTTAAATAACCGCCAGTAGTGTGAAAAATACCTTTTGGTTTTGCAGTTGTGCCCGAAGTATACAAAATAAATAGTGGGTGCTCCGAGTCAAAGCTTTCTGCAATGTGTTCTTCGGATTGACGACCAACAATGTCGTGCCACCAAATATCACGATCACTCCATGCAGTTTCTTGTTTAGTTCGTTGTACAACTAAAACTTTTTCAACATTGTGTTGACCTTTTAACGCTTCATCGACCGCTGGCTTTAATGCAAAAGCAGCACCTTTTCTAAATCCCCCATCAGCTGTTATCACTAACTTTGCATCGGCATCTTGAATTCGAGATAACAATGCATCAGCAGAAAAACCTCCGAAGACAACAGAGTGCGGCGCACCAATTCGAGCGCAAGCCAACATTGCAATAGCAGCCTCCGGAATCATCGGCATATAAATCGCAACTCGATCGCCAGCTTTAATTCCAAGTTCGATTAATGCATTTGCGGTTTTCTTAACCTCAGTGAGCATTTGCGCGTATGTAATAGTTTGTGTGTCACCAGGTTCGCCTTCAAAATGAAATGCCACACGGTTACCGCGACCTTCAGCGACGTGGCGATCTAGAGCATTAACAGAAGCATTTAACTTTCCACCGATAAACCATTTGGCATATGGAGGTTGCCAATCCAAAGTTTGACTCCATAGTTTTTCCCATTGCAGAGATTTTGCTTGCTCATCCCAAAATGCCAATCGATCCATATTTGCATGGGCATATTCATCAAATTGGGCATTAGCTTCGGCGGCAAACTCTGGGCTAGGCGAGAAATGTCGATCCTCGGTTAATAGGTTTTCCAAAGACTCATGGGATTGGCTCATAACGAGTGAGGTTACCTGCCAGAGCCAGTTATCAACAGAGTTTTGAAAGGGGTGGTTCTCACATCGTGAGGCCCTTGAGAATGCCAAAGGAAAGGAGGTCACATATGGGATTTTCATCTGTTTTATTGCTGATGTTTAAGTTCTTCGGCAATGCCACATTGGTCGCAGCCTTGTTCCGTTTTGCCGGCTCGGTCTTTAAGACGTTCATGTAGTCAATTGAGCGAAATCGCCCCTGGTCCACCCGAATCAGGGGCTTTTTCGCGCCCTTTTTGTGGGATTCGGGCCAAAGTGAGAGGATTGGCCGTAAGCCTCTAGACGGTTCAACGAAGCACTCGCTTATAGAGATTTACACCAAGCCACTAGGAGTCAAAGTGCCAATTGCAACCCCTGAAATTTATGCAGATATGTTGGATCGCGCCAAGAAAGGCGCCTTTGCATACCCAGCAATCAACGTTTCTTCATCGCAGACCCTCACCGCTGCTATTCGTGGTTTCGCCGAAGCAGAGTCAGATGGAATCATTCAATTTTCTTGGGGCGGCGCTGAATACGCTTCAGGTTCAACAGTTAAGAACATGGTCGACGGTGCAGTTGCGCTCGCAGAGTACGCACACATTGTTGCGAAGAATTACAAAGTAAATATCGGAATTCACACAGATCACTGTCCAGCCGAAAAGTTAGATGGCTTCATGCGTCCGCTTCTTGCATTTGGTGCAGATCGTATTAAATCTGGCAAAGGCCCATTATTTAACTCACATATGTGGGATGGCTCAGCAGTTGATATGAAAGAAAACATGCGCATTGCCAAGGAAATGTTAACGATGTCAGTTGCCGCAAAAACAATTCTCGAAATTGAAATTGGCGTTGTTGGTGGAGAAGAAGATGGTGTCGAAGCAAAGCATGATGCCAAACTATACTCAACACCAGAAGATGCACTTCTAACAATTGAAACCCTCGGAACTGATGTAAATGCACGTTATCTAGTAGCTGCAACATTTGGAAACGTTCACGGTGTTTATAAGCCAGGAAACGTTGTTTTGCAGCCAAAGATTTTGGCAACATTGCAAGAAGCAGTATCTGCAAAGTTGGGTCTTCCTGCCGGAAGTAAGCCAATGGATTTGGTTTTCCACGGTGGATCTGGCTCACTTCTTTCAGAGATCCGCGAATCACTTGATTACGGTGTAATAAAGATGAATATTGATACAGATACTCAATATGCATTTACTCGTCCAGTCGTTGACCACATGCTCAAGAACTATGACGGCGTACTGAAAATTGATGGCGAAGTTGGAAATAAAAAGGCTTACGATCCACGTGCGTGGGGTAAAGCTGCAGAAGCTGGCATGGCTGCTCGTGTTGCTCATGCTTGCGAAGATCTTCGCTCAACTGGAACTTCTTCACTTAAGTAATAACCCCTACACAATCGGAGAGGCTTTACCTATGCCCGCACTAGTTTTGCTTGGCGCCCAATGGGGCGACGAAGGCAAGGGTAAAGCTACCGATTTACTCGGTGATCGTGTCGACTATGTTGTTCGCTATCAAGGTGGAAACAATGCTGGTCACACAGTTGTTATCGGAGATCAAAAATACGCACTTCACTTATTACCTTCAGGAATTCTTTCACCAAATGTAATTCCAGTAATTGGTAACGGCGTAGTCATTGATCCAGGTGTATTGCTACAGGAAATCGCTGGTTTAACTGAACGCGGAATCGATTGCAGTAAATTATTAATTTCGACCAACGCTCACTTAATTACTCCTTATCACCGCACTATCGACAAGGTTTCAGAGCGCTTCTTAGGAAAATCTAAGATCGGAACAACAGGTCGCGGAATTGGGCCAGCTTATGCCGACAAAATTAACCGAATCGGTATTCGTGTTCAAGATTTATTTGACCCATCAATTCTTCGTCAGAAGATTGAAAGCGCCCTACGCGATAAGAACCAAGTTCTTATCAAGGTCTTTAACCGCAAAAACATCGAAGTTGATGAGGTCCTTACTGAATATTTGGAATATGCCGAAATTCTTCGCCCATACGTTGCCGATACAGTATTGATTCTTAATGAGGCGTTAAAGGCTGGAAAGCGCGTCCTTCTTGAAGGCTCACAAGGCACATTGCTAGATGTTGATCATGGAACTTATCCATTCGTAACTTCAAGTAATCCAACTGCAGGAGGAGCATGCACTGGTTCAGGAATCGGACCAACGAAAATAGATCGTGTTATTGGAATTATTAAGGCCTACACAACTCGTGTTGGTAGCGGTCCATTTCCAACCGAACTTCTTGATGAAGATGGAGAAGCTCTACGCCGCATTGGAGGTGAAGTCGGTGTTACGACCGGCCGTGCCCGTCGTTGCGGATGGTTCGATGCGCCAATCGCACGTTATGCAGTTCGTGTAAATGGTTTGACTGATTTCTTCTTAACTAAGTTAGATGTATTGACAGGTTGGGAAAAAATTCCAGTATGCGTTGCTTATGAAATCGATGGAAAGCGCGGTGAAGAGCTTCCTTCTTCTCAATCTGATTTCCACCATGCAAAACCGATTTATGAATATATGCCCGGCTGGAAAGAAGATATTTCAGGGGCTAGAAAGCTCAGCGATCTTCCGCAGGCAGCACAGGATTACATCGCATTCCTAGAGAAAATCTCAGGCGCTCCGATGAGTGCAATCGGTGTAGGTCCCGGGCGCGATGAAACAATTGTCGTAAAGGATTTCATCTAAGTAATGAAAATCCTCCTAGTCGGAAGCGGCGGTCGTGAACACGCCTTAGGACTGGGACTACAGGCAGATCCAGAGTGCACCGAACTTCATGTTGCACCTGGCAACCCTGGAATTGCAGAGTTTGCAACCTGTCATCCATTAGTGGTGTCTGATAATCAGGCAATCGTTGATTTGGCCATTCAACTTGATGTTGATTTAGTTGTTGTCGGGCCAGAAGTTCCTCTAGTAAATGGAGTTGCAGATCTGCTGCGGGCCGCTGGAATTGCAGTATTTGGGCCATCAAAAGCCGCGGCTCAGCTAGAAGGCTCTAAGAATTTTGCTAAAGAAGTTATGGCCGATGCAGGTGTTCCAACGGCGCGTAGTTTTACTTGCACGACACAGAGCGAGATCGAAAAAGCGCTGGATGCTTTTGGCGCACCTTACGTTGTTAAAGATGATGGATTAGCTGCGGGAAAAGGCGTTGTAGTCACTCGCGATCGCCAAGAAGCGTTAGAGCATGCACTAGCTTGTAAGCGCGTTGTTATTGAAGAGTTTTTAGATGGCCCCGAGGTTTCACTTTTTGGAATAAGTGATGGCAAAACAGTTTTAGCGATGCAGCCCGCACAGGATTTCAAACGTGCACACGATAATGATTCTGGTCCAAATACCGGTGGTATGGGTGCGTACTCACCATTGCCATGGGCGCCAACTGCGATCATTGAAGATACTCACAAAAAAGTCCTGGCACCAATGATCGCTGAAATGGCTGCGCGTGGAACTCCATTTGTAGGTTTGTTATATGCCGGCCTTGCATTAACTGATCACGGAACACGAGTAATTGAATTTAATGCCCGCTTTGGAGATCCAGAGACCCAAGTTCTAATCCCACTTCTTAAAACACCTCTTGCAACACTTTTATATAAAGCCGCTACTAGAAATCTAGAAGGCGTGAAACTGGAATGGAAAAATGATTCAGCTGTCACTGTTGTCTTAGCTGCTAAGGGATATCCGGCTTCACCTCAATCTGGAGATCTCATCGGAGATTTTCCATTAGTTGAAAATACTGTGATTTTCCACGCCGGAACTGCACGCAATGAAAAAGGCTTAGTTTCATCAGGTGGTCGAGTTCTTACCGTCACTGGAACGGGTAGTGATTTAACTGAGGCACGCGACCGGGCATACCGGGCAATTAGTCATATTTCACTAGATGGATCTTTTTATCGCACCGACATCGCGCTCAATGCGTCGGTGGCAGAGAAGGGTAATTAAATGCAAGATAATGCACCAGTGAGCCTTCTAGCTAACCGTTATGCATCGGCAGCCATGCGCGAAATATTCGCGCCAGAAGCAAAAATCATTGCAGAACGCAGGCTCTGGATTGCCGTCATGCGCGCCCAATCTAACCTCGGCCACACAATTTCCAGCGATGTAATTACAGATTACGAGAAGGTAATTACACAAGTGGATCTTGCATCAATCGATGCCCGTGAAAAACAGAGCCGCCACGATGTTAAAGCTCGCATTGAAGAGTTCAATGCTTTAGCCGGCCATGAAGCAATCCACGCCGGAATGACTAGCCGTGACTTAACTGAAAATATTGAAGCGCTTCAAATTCGTAATGGTCTTGAGATTGTTCATGACAAGGTAGTTACTTTGTTAGCCCGACTTGCAGAACGAGCAACTCAGTATGCAGATCAACCAATCGCTGGGCGCTCACATAATGTTCCTGCACAGATAACTACTTTGGGAAAGCGCTTTGCTTCAGCGGCGGAGGAATTACTTTTTGCTTTCGAACGCCTGACTGCACTGCAAGATCGCTACCCAATGCGCGGAATAAAAGGTCCAGTTGGGACAGCGCAAGATTCAATTGACTTACTTGGTTCCATTGATTCATATGCAAGCCTTGAAGTATCTATAGCCAAAGAACTTGGTTTTAATCGTGTTCTTGATTCAACTGGACAGATTTATCCACGTTCATTTGATTATGACGTTGTAACAACTTTAGTTCAGTTGGCTTCTTCACCTTCTTCTTTAGCAACATCGATTCGTTTAATGGCTGGGGCCGAACTTGTAACTGAAGGTTTTAAAGCTGGACAAGTTGGCAGTAGTGCAATGCCACACAAAATGAATACTCGATCCTGCGAACGTGTTAATGGATTGGCCGTTGTATTACGTGGTTATGCCTCAATGGTCAGCGAACTCTCTGGTGATCAATGGAACGAAGGCGATGTCTCTTGTTCAGTTGTTCGCCGAGTTGCTTTGCCTGATGCTTTTTATGCAATCGATGGTTTGCTCGAAACCATGCTGACCGTACTTGATGAATTCGGTGCTTTTCCTGCAGTAATTGCTGCAGAATTAGAGCGATACCTGCCTTTCTTGGCTACAACAAAGATTTTAATGGCAGCGGTAAAGGCCGGTGTTGGCCGTGAAGTTGCCCATGAAGTTATTAAAGAACACGCAGTTAAAGCCGCTCTCGGAATGCGCGAAGGAAAGAAAAATACACTTCTTGATGATTTAGCTGCTGATGATCGTTTGCCGTTAGATCGCACGGCGTTAGATGTCTTAATCAGTACACCGCTTGAATTTACTGGCGAAGCTCGCCAACAAGTTGCTCGAGTTGTTAATCGCATTGGCGCGATTACTTCCGCGCACCCTGCCGCAGCGCAGTACAAGCCCGGCTCTATTAGGTGAGCGGCTTCGGCCTAGCTGGCCCACCGCCAGCACCGATGATTCCCGGGTGGACACATCTGCGTACCGGAAAAGTA
>CAIJYZ010000020.1 GCA_903825015.1 uncultured Actinomycetes bacterium | reverse complement strand
CGCGTTCTTGGGTCTAGTTTGGCCGCGGCTTCAAAGTAATCGTGATCGAATTCTGGCAGTTGGATGTGTTGTTTTTGCATTGGCAATGACACCAATATTGCCAGCAGGACTTCCGATTATCGCAACAGCATTTATCGCTATTGCAGTAGGACTTCGCGCATGAACGCATTTTGGATAGCCACTATCGGCACAAGCGTTATCGCCTTTGCCTTGAAATACACGGGACATAACGTTCCAGAAAAAATCTTTGCGCACCCAAAAGTTCAGTCCATAAATGCTTTAATTCCAATTGCTCTGCTGAGTGCATTAGTAGCCGTACAAACCTTTACTGAAAAATCAAAGTTAATGATTGACCATCGATTGGCAGGTGTAGGTGTTGCAATGGTTGCACTTTTCTTAAAGGCACCATTTCCAGTCGTTGTGATTAGTGCGGCCTTTACATCAGCTGCAATCTACAACTGGCTATGATCTTTTGTCTTTGGAAGAGCGATAGTTGCCAAAAGACCAAAACCAATAACCACAGCCGCGACTAGGGTCGTTGTCTTTGCTGCATCCAGCAAACCTGATACATCGGCGCCTTGAATTCTCGTTGATCCAAGCACCGTGAAAAATAAAGCACCCAAAATTGCAACACCTAGGGATGAACCAAGTTGGCGGAATGTGCTTTGAAGACCTGAGGCTTGGCCACTTTGCTCGACAGGCACTTCAGCCAAAATCACGCTAGTTAATTGCGCAGTTGCAAGGCCAACCCCTGCCCCATAAAGAAATAGCCATGCAGCAATGACAATCGATGGAACAGTGAGTGAAAAAGAAAAACTCATTCCTAGAATTGCAATAGCTTCAAGGGCTAAACCTAATCGCACAACTGCGCGACCGCCCATTCGCGCAGAAATCTGTGGCGTACCACCTGAGATTAAGAAGGTTCCCATGGCAAGGGCCAGGATTAAAACACCGGTTCGTAATGCTGAATAACCAAGCCCTCCTTGTAAAAACAGAGGAAGAGAAAAGAGCATTCCAAACTCACCAAGTGCAACAACTAAGGCAGCAATACTTCCGTAACGAAAGGATTTAATCTTCAAAAGGTTTAGATCCAACAAGATTGGCTTGCCCGCCTGCGCTCGAGATTTTTCGGTTCGCACAAAGATTGCCATTGTTGCAAAACCCACGACAAATGCAATCGCAACAGGTGAAACCGACCAGCTCCATGTAAAGGGGCCGGCCGAAAAGTTTTCTAGCGTTGTAATCCAACCAAAACGAATTCCTTCAATAAGGCCAAAGACAATTAAAGATAGACCCGTAATTGAAAGCAGAATGCCTGCAAAGTCTGCGCCTTTTTCGACATGTGGATCTTTCGTCTCTGGAATAAATAAGAAAGTACCTGCCACAACAATAAGAACTATTGGAATATTGATAAGAAATGCCCAGTGCCATGATGAGACCGTTGTAAGCCAGCCACCAACAACAGGGCCAACGGCTGCCATTCCACCAATGGTTGAACCCCAAATCGCAAAAGCGATTCCACGATCTTTACCTTTAAAGAGTGCGTTAACCGTTGAAAGTGTTGCTGGCAAAACCATCGCTCCACCCACGCCTTGTAAGAAGCGCGCGAAGATCAAAGTTGCACCTGATGTTGAAAAACTTGCAAGTACGCTGGCTAAGCCAAAAATCGTGATTCCGAAAACAAGAAGCTTCTTGCGTCCGTGCAAATCACCTACCCGCCCTAACGTAATCAAAAGGGCAGCGAAAACTAGAGAGTAAATGGAGTTAATCCATTCAGCATCAGAGGCTGAAAGTTTTAGGTCACGGACTATTACAGGTAGGGCAACATTGACAACGGTTGCATCCATAATGATCAACGAAACAGCTAAAGCTATGAAGGGTATCGCCTTCCAGCGCATTGGATGGGCAGTTTCAGTCATTATGTGAGCCCTTTCAAGTTAGATGATTTGTAGAGCTAATAACTTCGCTTTCAAATCGATATCGGAAGGCTCGGTTAAATGTGTTCCATCTGAAAATACAATTACTGGGATCGATTGGGCTCCGCCGTTAATCTCTTTAACTTTATCTGCAGCACTTAGGTCTGCATCGACATCGATAAGTGTGTATTCGACATTGAGCTCTTCAAGCAAACGCTTTGATCTGCGGCAATCTCCGCACCAATCGGCGCTATACATTGTGATCTGATCTTTAGACATGCGGCTCTCCCCTACATGAACTTATCAAGGCCATGGGTCAGGCCTGGATGCGAAATGATTTTTCTAATACCAAGAATAACGCCTGGCATAAATCCTGCCCGGTCAAGTGAGTCATGACGAATAGTTAGGGTCTCGCCTAGCCCTCCAAGAATTACTTCTTGATGTGCGACAAGTCCTCGGGCGCGAACAGAGTGAACAGGGATATCTCCGACCAAAGAGCCGCGTGCGCCTTCAAGTGAAGTTGTTGTCGCATCAGGTTGTGCGCCTAAACCAGCATCTTTACGGGCCTTGCTCATAAGTTCTGCGGTGCGTGCAGCGGTTCCACTTGGTGCATCAACTTTCAATGGGTGATGCAATTCAATAATTTCTGCAGATTCAAAGTAGCGCGCTGCTTTTTCGGCGAACTCCATCATTAGTACCGCACCAATTGCAAAATTAGGAGCGATTAATACACCGACCGATGGGTTAGCTGCAAGCCAACTCTTTACTTGAGCAAGTTTGCTCTCATCAAAACCAGTTGTACCAACAACAACGTTAATGCCATTGTTAATAAGAAACTCTAAATTTGCCATCACACTATCTGGCGTAGTGAAATCAACAACTACTTTCACTGCAGAATCTATTAACTGATCAATCGAATCACCAAGATCTAATGCTGCAACAAGGGTTAAGCCATCGGCTGCTTCAACTGCTTTGACTACTTCTGCCCCCATGCGCCCCTTGGCACCAAGAACTGCAACGTTAATCATTTCATTACCTTTTCAAATTTCGAAGTATTTTTAAATGGACCTACAAGTGCAAGCGTAGGTGTTTTAGTCAAAAAGGAGCTAGCAATTTCGCGAATGTCCTGCTCGTTTACTCCTGAAATCGATTTCAAAATATCGTCAAAGCCCATTACTTGGCCATAAACAATCTCGTTCTTACCGATTCTAAACATACGAGAGCCTGAATCCTCTTGGCTCAAAACTAGCGAACCTCGGACAGCGCCTTTTGCACGTTCGATCTCTTCATGCGTCATTCCATTGTCAGCAACATCGGCTAGAACTTCACGGATAATTTGCACAACTTCAACGGCCTTTGCCGGATTACATCCTGCGTAAAAACCAATCTGTCCGCTACCGGCAAACTGCTGGGCATAGGCATAGACCGAATAGGCCAAGCCACGCTTTTCGCGGATCTCTTGAAATAATCTAGAAGACATTCCGCCACCTAATGCAGAGGCCAGGACTCCCATGGCAAAGCGGCGATCATCGTGGCGAGCTACACCCTCCATGCCATAGAACATATGTGCTTGTTCGGTAGGTCGCGAAATTAATCCAATGCTGGATTGCTTCACTTTCTTATCTTGAGAATTCGGGCGAAGCACAGGTGCTCCCATAACATCAAGGAATCCATCCATTGACAGTGCGGCTTCAACCATCGCCACAACTTTTTTGTGCTTGATATTTCCGGCAACAGCTACAACAAGATCTTGAGGCAGGTAGCGCTTTTTGTAATAATTTTTAACTGTACTTCGTGACATTGCCTTAATAGAAGCAATAGTTCCAAGAATTGGTCTACCTAATGGAGTATCTCCGTAATATGTTTCTGCATATAAATCATGGACCAAATCACTTGGGTCATCATCGCGCATTGCGATTTCTTCAAGGACAACTTTGCGTTCGGCATCAACATCAAGGGCTGAAACCACTGATGAGGTGATCAAGTCAGAGATGACATCAATAGCCATTGGAAGATCGGTATCAATTACCCGAGCATAAAAGCAGGTGTATTCCTTGGATGTAAATGCATTCATCTCACCACCAACAGATTCAATCGATGATGAAATCTCTAAAGCTGTACGTCGTTTAGTTCCTTTAAAAAGTAAATGCTCTAGAAAGTGAGAAGCCCCAGCAGTTGCCGGGGATTCATCACGCGAACCAACATTGACCCAGATACCAATTGCGGCACTGCGCACCGAAGAAACTTCTTCAGTAACGATGCGCAGACCGCTAGGTAAAACTGAACGACGAACGCTCATTTATTCTGCAGAACCTGCAGCACCCTCTTCAAGAACTGGAACCAAAGATAGTTTGCCCTTTGGATCGATCTCGCCGATTTCAACTTGAATCTTGTCGCCAACCTTCAT
>CAIJYZ010000019.1 GCA_903825015.1 uncultured Actinomycetes bacterium | reverse complement strand
GTTAAGCGGTAAGGTTGTCTCATGGCCGATAAGAATGATGACATGAAAGCAAGAATGCTTGCTGCCCTTGAAGCTAAGAAAAATAAGCCAGGCGCACCAGGCACTCAGACACATTCTGAATCTGGAACAAAGATCCGTGGCGGACAACGCAGCGGTGGAGCTCCACAGGTTCAACGCAAGGCCGGGCCGTCAGGTTCTGGTTCTGCTGGCTAAGTGGCTGATCAACTCTTAATCGAAATTCGGGTTCGCCCAAACTCTTCACGCAATAAAGTTGGTGGGACTGTTGGCGACCCACCGCGTTTAGTAGTTGCCGTTCAAGCCCCTGCAGTTGATGGCAAGGCAAATGAAGCCGTAGTCAAAGAGTTAGCAAAAGCTTTTGATTGTCGCGCTCGCGATTTCACAATTGTTTACGGCGAATTAGGTCGTGACAAACGTTTGTTGGTTAGCGGTGATGTAGAAACTCTCCGACAAAAATATGAAGAGTTACAGCAAACCGCGACGCTTCAACAGCGGCTCGATCTTTGAATCTCGACCACGGAAATTACGGAACATCTGCATTGAATCGATAGATCCACCACGGCCAAGTAAGGTGTTTTTGAAGTGCTCGCCGTTTTCACGCAGTAGTCCACCATTTTCTTTAAACCAGTCAACGGTGTCGGCATCAAGAACTTCAGACCAGATATAGCCGTAATAGCCTGCCGAATAACCACCAGCGAAGATGTGTGAGAAATATGTTGAGCGATAGCGCGTTGGTACTGGCTCAAAATCAAGTCCATAATCTTTAATCGCTTGTGCTTCGAAGGCTTCAACATCATTTACCAACGCTGCTTCTTCGGAATTTAGTGAGTGCCATGCTAAATCGAGAATCGCTGCTGCCAAGTAACTTGTAGTTGCATGGCCTTCATTAAAAGTTGAGGCAGCCTTTAAATTATCAATCCACTCTTGAGGAAGTTTTTCGCCGGTCTCATGGTGACGTGCGTAGTTCTCTACGACCTCTGGCCATAAAATCCACATCTCATTAACTTGCGATGGAAATTCCACAAAGTCACGTTGAACACTTGTTCCGGACACTCTCGGGTATTTAACTTGTGAAAGCAATCCGTGAAGCGCATGCCCGAACTCATGGAATAGAGTTGTAGTTTCATCGAAAGTTAATAGCGTTGGTTTTCCAGTCGGCGGTTTTGGAATGTTTAGGTTATTCACCACAACTGGAAGTTGATTGAAAAGGAAGTTTTGGTCAACCAGGTTATTCATCCAGGCGCCGCCGCGCTTTGAATCGCGTGTATAGAAATCGCCAATGAATAGTCCAACTTTAGAACCATCTTCATTGTTAACTTCAAATGCCCGTGCTTCTGGATGGTATGTAACAAGATCAGGACGCTCTTTGAAAGTGATGCCAAAAAGTTTATTTACAGCAAAGAAAACACCATTTTTCAGCACAGATTCGAGCTCAAAATAGGGACGCATCTTGGTTGTATCAATATTGTATTTTTCAAGGCGCACTTGCTCGGTGTAAAAACCCCAATCCCAACTTTCGATCTCGGTTCCTGCTGATTTCTTCAAATCCTCAGCCTCGGCCTTGGCATTTCGAATGGCTGCAGGTGCAATCTTTCGAAGCATTGCATGCACATTGTCTGGATGTTCGGCAGTCTGTACGGCAATTATGTGTTCGGCATGAGTGTCGTTACCAAATAATTTGGCGCGCTCAGCACGCAACTTAACCATTTGCAGAAGTACTGGCTTGTTGTCATTGCTATTGGGGCGGTTACCTTTTAAGAGTGACTCTTGCATGATCTTCTTGCGAAGCTCGCGGTTGGTTAGTGAATCCAGAACGGGATTTCCAGAAAAGTTAACCATCCCGATAAGCCATTTACCTTCATGTCCACGATCTTTAGCTGCAGCTGCGGCAGATGCAATTTCATTTTCACTCAAGCCATCTAGCTCTTCGATAGTTTCGACAAGAACAGCCAAATCATTTGTATCAGCTAAGAGGTTTTTGGAAAACTGGGTTTCAAGCTTTGAAAGCTCTTCATTGAGTTGTTTCAAGCGATCGCGTTCTGACTCAGTGAGGTGTGCTCCGGCATGAATCAAATCTTTGTAGTAGCGCTCTAGTAGCCATGAGTCTTCACCATTGAGATTAATTGATTCGCGGTTATCGTACAAAGCTTTTATACGGGCAAAGAGTGCGGGATTGAGGTTGACTGCATCTTGGTGGGCAGCTAATTTCGGTGCCATCTCTTCTTCGATTACATCTAACGCATCACTGGTATCACTTGAAGATTTATTAAAGAAAACCAATAAAGTGCGCATAAGCATCTGCCCACTTTTTTCTAAAGCAACGATTGTGTTTTCAAATGTTGCTGCTCCCGGGGTGTCCAAGATGGCTTGCACTTCAGCTAAGTGTTGCTGGCATCCTTCATAGAAGGCGGGCAGGTAATGCTCATCCTTTATTTCGGCAAAAGGAGGTAGCTCAAACTCAACTGTGCTTCGTAGGGCAAATGGATTCGCGTTAGTCATAACGCAAATCTTATCCAGAAGAGCTAGTTAATGAGGGCGGCGGCGACGCTGACTTGAGTTAGGACGAGGGCGCTTATTGCCACCACTGCGTACTGACTTTTCAACGATTGGCACAATGTATGGAACTCCTGAAGGCTCTTGAGCACCAGTTATCTTCATGAGTTCAGTACTTAGTGGAGTAACACCAACAAACTTTGGAGTAACACCAGCGCGAGAAGTAAGTCCACCAATTGATTTCTGCTGCTTAGTTGTCGCAATTGTTACAACAGTTCCAGCTTCACCTGCACGAGCTGTTCGGCCTGCGCGGTGTAGATAATCCTTGTGATCTGTTGGTGCATCTACGTGCACAACTAGTGAGATTCCATCAACGTGGATTCCACGTGCAGCAACATCTGTTGCAACAAGGGCCGCATTTGCTGAATCCTTAAAGAGTGCAAGGGTTCGAGTACGAACTGCTTGTGACTTTCCACCATGAAGTGCTCCAACTGCAACACCTGCATGAGCAAGCTTGTCAGCTAAACGATCTGCACCGCGTTGAGTCTTAACAAACATAATCGTTTTGCCATTTCGAGCAGCGATTTGATTTGTGATGTCATCTTTATCGCCTGGGTTCATAACAAGAACAAAGTGCTCCATTGTTGAAACAGATGCACGGTCATTTTGTAATGAGTGAGTCTTTGGGTTCTTCAAATACTGACGAACCAATGAATCAACACCACGATCAAGGGTTGCTGAGAACAACAGACGCTGTCCATCGAGCTTTGCTTGGTCCAAAATCTCTTTTACTACTGGCAAGAAGCCCATGTCAGCCATTTGATCGGCTTCATCAAGAACTGTGATCTGCAATTGATCGAGTTGAACTTCGCCCTTATTAAGAAGATCGATAAGACGGCCAGGAGTCGCAACCAAGATTGCTGTTCCACGGCGCATCGCAGTGATCTGCTTTGCATAAGACATTCCGCCGGCCACTACAACTGATTCGTGACCAATTGAGCGTGCAAGAGGCATTAATACTTCATCAATCTGCTGAGCAAGTTCGCGCGTTGGAGTCAGAACCAAAGCAAGTGGCTTATGTGGCTTTGCAACCTTGCCATTGAGGTTATTAAGTAGAGCTAAGCCAAATGCAAGAGTCTTACCAGAACCAGTTTGTCCACGGCCCAAAATGTCGTGACCAGCTAAAGCATCTGGCAACGTAGCAATTTGGATTGGGAATGGATGCATGATTCCCTGCTTTGCAAGTGCGTTAACTAGGGGAGTTGCAATACCAAGATCACTGAAAGTAGTTGTGATTTCAGTAAGTGGAGATGCATCAACCAAGTTTGCATCAGCTAAATTTGCTGAGATGTAGTTGTCATCTGCACCGAAATCGACTGCGGCGTTTGTATGTGTCTTTGATGAATGCTTGAAATCATCACGAGCATACGCTGGTGAATCATTGCGGCGATCACGGACTGGACGCTCGGCACGGAAGTTTGCTGCACGTGTATCAGGTGCTTCGCTGCGCTTCTTAGGACGAGTTGGATCAAATTTTTCTACCTTGCGTGGAACAAAGTTTGGTCGACCATCATCAATACGTGAAACCTTTGCTTTTGCAGCATCACGGCGATTTGTTGGACGCGTGTCTGAAGTTTTGTATTCGCTCTTTTTGAACTCTGGTTTTTTGTATTCAGGCTTTTTGTTCTCTGGCTTAACAAACTCTTTTTTAGTATCGAATGCGCGCTTTGTACGATCATCGCGTTGAGTTACAAACTTCTTTGCGCGACTTTCTGGTCGCTGTGATTGTTCGATACGTGCAGCGCGCTCTTCTGGTGCCTCAATTGGACGTGGGCGAGAAGCCGTTTTTTCTTGGAAGCGCTTGGCGCGAAGTTTTGAACGATCAGTTAAACGTGTTTCTTTTTTGGATTGAGTTGATGAATCAACATCAGAATATCGTCGAGTCGATGCAGGCTTGCTAGCTTTCGGAAGAGCTTCGACGCCCTTGCGTGCATTCTTTTGTGCAGTTGTGTGGCGGGCTTTTGGGTCAGCTGCTTTGAATGCAGCTTTCTTCGCTCGCTTAGGCTTTCCAACTGATGCTGCGCGACGGGCTTTTCCGGGCGCTGAAGTACGAGGTGTAAGTGACATAGAAAATAGATACCAATCGAGACGACAAGCGCGTCTCGGGTTTGATCAGCTCAAAATAGCTGTCAGGGTCGTGATAAGACTCGCAAGTAGCGCTGCAGGTGCAACGCTTGGGGGGGAAAGTTCATTAATGAGGTTGCATCAACAAGGCAATTCTACCGTGGATTACTGCTTGTCCTTACCATCGGCTTCATCGGCAAGTGCCTTCAAATCTGGGCGGGGTATGCGTGGAATATCTCCCTTTGAAAGCCTGCGCCACAAATAATAAGAGACGCCAGCAAAGAAGGGCCATTCAAATGTATAAACCCATGCGCGCCAGTTACCGCTTTGGGCACGACCAAATTCAAACCAACCTGCCCATAAGCAAAAAGGAACAAAGACAAATAGTGAAATATTGAGAATTCGTTTTTGCTTCGGGGTTATTGGAGGAGTCTCTGAATCATTTTGCACCCAATCCGGTGCTTCAAACTCCTCATTTTTAGCCATTTTCAGCCGCTATCTCAGCATCGATATCGCGCGATTTCTTTTCTTCAGATTTAATCCAGTGATACACAGCAAATGACATCCAAATCGCATCGATGATCATTGCACCAGCCCACATAAATGATCCACCTTGGCGCTGATCATTCAGTGAATACATATTGTCGTACAGAGAACCCGGGGCGGTGTAAATAAAGAAGCCTGTCAACGTTTCTGGAACCATCATAAGAAATAGCGCTATAACGGATAACGCTGGAGTCACACGTCGACCAACTAGATTTCGATCAAGCAAGTTGAAATAAAACAGATAAGGCAAAACCAGATAGAGGCCAACTTCAAGATAAGTGTGGGCCCATGAGTTTTCCATAATGAATTTATGCGGAACCGGTAGATGTACGCCAATCATGAGGGCGGCATAGGCAAACCAACTAAAGAATGGATTGGTCAGCGCAAAAAAAGCCCTATTAGCTGGATGGAAGTTATTTGGAGTTCCAAGAACCAACAGCGGACCAGTAATCATCATCAAAGTGATGTGTTGAATCATGTGCAACGTGAAGTAGTCCATGGCACGCGCTCCGATGGGCGTGATAATTACAGCCAGCGCGCTGAGAATTCCCGCATAGTAGAAGTTGCGTTGCCGAGTTGAGACTGAGCCCTTGGGCTGACGCGCATATAGATATGTAAGAAGTAAAAGTGGAAGCAGAATCTCAGGGGCCAACTGCCAAGAACCCCAAATTCCAACTTCGTGGTGGTGCATCTCCATAAGTGCGAAGGCTAACCCTCATGAGGGCATTGGAGAAGAGAAATCCCCCCAGCAAATACTTTGAAAACTCTAAACTTTGCCGTACCCTCCTGTGAACGGGCTCACACCTGCAATGCAATTGCATGTGAGTTTTCTTATTTCCCTATCGGGAGGGGCATTGATGAATAAGCGGGTCTTAGCCGCGCTTGGAACAGTGATCTTGGGCGTGGCAGTTATTGCCGGTGTCGGGTCATATGTTGCCAACGCCAAAAATGATTCAAGAGTTTTGGCGGCGACGCCGGCAGGAACAATGGATACGCCACAGGGAATGTTGCCACATGCAACCTTAGATATCTCTGTATATCCAGACAGCATGGCGGGCATGCATGGAAAAGATGGAGGCGCGCATCCAGGTTACGTTTCTTACGGACCTGTAACCAATTTTGAAGTTCCCGCGCATTCAGTTATCACGATGACTGTTACCAACTATGACGGTGGCGAAAGTCTAAATAATGATTACTTTGCCAGAGTCCGTGGAACTCTCGATGGTTCCGCACTTCTTAATGGTGAACGCATGACTCACATTTCTCCCGATGCAGTAGGTCATACATTTACGATTCATGGTCTGGCCGTTGAGCAAGATGAATTCTTTGTTAGCGTTCCAATGAAGGCAGTTGCCGAAGAAGATATGCCTGAAGAAGGTTACACATCAAAGCCAAACGTCACAGTATTTACATTCGTTACTGGCGGACCTGGTGAATACATTTGGAACTGCGAATATCCATGTGGTGATGGAACGATTGCAAAGTTCGGTGCAGCGATGTCAACAATGGGCTATATGTCCGGCCACTTTACGGTGAAGGGATAACGCGCCATGACTGAACTAATGACACCAAAATCTCCACAGTGGTGGAAAAAAGATGATGTAAAGAAAACTTTTATTCTCTGGATTATCTGCACAGCAGTAATTGGGTTTATCGGCGTTGAATTCCACGTCCGAAATATTGTTGCTCCAGCATCAGAGAATATGAGCAGCATTATCTCTTTGATCCGTATCTTTACGTGGGCAGCTTCTCCAGTAGCTGGCCTAGTGGCGGCAATGTGCATCACGGTTCTCACGTCAGGACGCCATTACGGTGATAATCCACCTGAAGAAGCTGATCACGAGATCCGTAACTCCCCAAGAACGGCAGCGGTCTGGATTGTTGTTTCTGGGGCTTTGACGCTGTTTGCCCTTATTGGTGGATTAATCGTTCTCCAGCATGACAATGAAGCGATTCTTGATACACAAGCCATCCAGGTCAAGGTAACTGGACAGCAATGGGTCTGGAACTTTGATTATTCAAATGGCGCTCGCAGTGAAGATCTCTATCTTCCAGTGAATAAGCCAGTTGTTTTCCATATTACTAGCGTGGATGTAAAGCACTCATTCTGGGTAGTTCAAATGGGAATCAAGATGGATGCAAATCCTGGTTACACAACTGAGACGGCAGTAACTCCAGACAAGATCGGCGTCTTTGATGTTCGATGCGCTGAGCTGTGCGGATTACTTCATGCATATATGCAAACGAAAGTTCACGTAGTTAGTCAAGCAGATTATGACGCATGGTTAAGTGCCCATGCAGCAACGGAGGCAGGCGCATAATGACAACACTTACACAAAACACAGCAACTGCACCTGGAAAATCAATCATTGAAAAACTCAATGTCATTACAGCATTAGCACTCGGCGTGATAAGCGCCGTAGTTGTTTGGCGACTTTCACTAGCCTTCTTGCCAGAAGATGCTGAAGGCGCTCGACTATTTTCACGTGAAGATAAAATCACTTTACTTTCAATGTGTGGATGGTTTGTCGGATTCATGACCGGCATTGGTGCACTTGTTGGACCATTCCGCTGGCTCATGGGTAAAGATTTGGCTCATGATGAGAATATGTTTTTGGCCGGAGAAAATATGGGGCCAAAGCGTTACTTCAGATATACAACAGATCATAAAGTTGTAGGTATCCAATATCTCTTCATCACAATCTTGATCTTCTTCTTGGGTGGAGGCTTGGCGATGTTAATTCGCACAAACCTTGGAACTCCTGAAGGTGGTTGGTTACATGCACAGGCATATAACTCAATCGTAGGTACTCATGGAATTTTGATGATCGTAGGAACAATCATCATGGTTACTGGGCCATTTGGTAACTTCATCATGCCGATCATGATTGGTGCCAGAGATATGGCTTTCCCACGTCTGAACGCATTGAGTTTCTGGCTCATCGTTGCAGCTGCGATTCCACTTTTGTGGGGCCAGTTCATCGGTGGAATTACAACTGGTTGGTCTGCTTATAACCCACTAGCTAGCCAAGCTCCTCTTGGTATGGATGGTTACATCATGTACATCTGTATCTTTGCAATTTCAACGATGGTTGCCGGTGCAAATATCACAACAACTGTCGTAAAGATGCGCGCAAAGGGAATGACCTGGAATCGCACACCTATCTTTATCTACGGAACGGTGGCTTCAGTTGCACTTGCACTTCCAGCATTTCCGGTCTTCTTCTTGTCACAGGTTTTGTCAGCATTTGATCGTGCACTAGATACCTCCTTCTATAACACAGCAGGTGGTGGCAGTGGCTGGTTGTACGAAAACTTATTCTGGCTTATGGGCCATCCTGAAGTTTACGTAATTTTGATTCCTTCACTTGCAGCGCTCATGGAAATGGCTCCGGTCTTTACACGCCGTCCGCTATTTTCATTCAATGTTGCGATTATGGGTATCGCGGGTATTTCCGGTCTTTCAGTTCTTGTATGGGCTCACCACATGTACATATCAGGATGGGCACCATTACTTAACGCACCGTTTATGTTAACGACCGAATTGATTTCAATCCCGACAGGAATGTTGTTCTTGGTATTAGTCGGAACGCTTTGGCGTGGTCGTCTTTGGATGACGATGCCATTGATGTCGATTTTTGCATTGTTATGGAACTTCATGATCGGTGGAATTACAGGAATTTATCTTTCAGATGTTCCTGCCGATGCTTTCTTGCATGGTTCCATGTATGTAACTGCACACTTCCACTACACATTGATGGGCGCTGGATTAACTGGCGCAGTAGCAGCACTTGTCTACTGGTTCCCAAAAATGACGGGACGTATGTTTGACAAGACACTTAGTTGGATAGCTTTTTGGATGATTCAAATCGGCTTTAATGTGGCTTTCGTAGGCATGTTTATGGTTGGTCTTGCCGGTCAACCTCGCCGAGTTGAGTCATATGCTCCAACATTTAATACTGCCAATATGGTTACAACAATTGGTGCATACACAATCATGATTGGTTTCTTAGTTCTTCTTCATGGCGTTATCTCTTCTGCTCGCAGTGGAGTTAAAGCACCTAAGAATCCATGGCAAGCAAAGACTTTGGAATGGAGCGTTGATTATCCGATTCCACTAGAAAACTTTGATGTTCTACCAACAGTTACATCGGATGCATACGGATACGGAAAGGCAAAATCATGAGTGTAGAGACACATGCACATCACGAACATCCAGATGTTGTAGGAAGTCGTAACCGCCTTGGCGTGATCTTGCTGCTTGTTGCAGATATTTCATTTGCACTCAGCATGGTCTTCGTTTATTTCTACTTGCGTGGTCAAAATGTTAATAACATGTGGCTACCTGCAGCAACTGCCGATCACCCAGCTATCGAACCCATGTCAGCAGGCCCAGGTTGGATAGTGACTGCAATCGCAGCATTCGGACTACTCGCTCATATCTATGGATTAAAGGGTGCGCGTTCACAAAACCAAACCCAGTTGAAGTTGGGTTCATTGGTTGCATTTGTTGCATCTCTTGTAGCAGTTGTATATCAATTCAACACAATCTCATCAGCTCCATTCACATTCTCAGATGGTGCCTATGTTTCATGCTTCTATATGTTTGTATTTCTCAACATGGTGCACTTACTTCTCACTGTTTTCATCTCACTTGGAAACTGGAACCGTGCGCGCTTAGGACTGTACGTAGAGAACTTCTGGCACGTCGATATCGTGCGGATATGGTGGATCTGGATGGTTGTGTCATCATTGCTCGGTGCATTCAGCCTCAGCTACCCATAAAAACTCCTCTAACTGGATCAGCCTCTACATCGCCTTAGGCGTTGTCTGGGGCTGTTCCTTTATCTTCATAAAGTTGGGGCTCGAGTTCCTAACCCCAATCGGAGTGGCTTTTGGTCGTGTCTCCTTAGGTGCATTGACACTAGTTTTTTGGGCGCGATACAAAGGCATCGAACTTCCAAAAGATAAGAAACTCTGGCTTCACCTGTGGGTAGTTGCTCTCTTGCTCAATGTAATTCCAGGTGTCCTCTTCGCTTTTGCTGAAACAAAAGTTACATCAATCTTGGCAGGAATCATTAACGCAGTAACTCCGCTAATGACCCTGCTTGCGATCATGATTGCCTTTCGTGAAGAAAAACCAAAGAACTATCAACTCCTGGGACTGGTGCTCGGTTTTGTCGGTGTACTTACTGTCCTTGGTGCATGGAAAGGTTTAGGCGCTAACCCAATCGTTGCCGTCCTTGCGCTTCTACTCGCAGTTGCTTGTTATGGAATCTCATTTCCTTATTCACGTAAATTTGTTTTGCCACATAAATTAAAGCCAGAGGCAATCGCAGCGGCCCAAGTCTCAACCGGTGCACTTACTCTCTTACCTTTCTATTTAATGGATGGAATAGCTAAAGACGAATACCGACCAGGACCTGTATTTGCGATGATTGCACTAGGCGTCTTTGGCAGCGGTTTTGCTTACATCTGGAATTTCAAAATAATGGAAGCAGCTGGAAGCGCAATCGCCAGCACCGTTACATATGTAACTCCAGTAGTAGCGGTCATCGTTGGAATAATATTTTTGGGCGAATCCATTGTCTGGAACGAACCAGTTGGAGCACTAATAGTCTTGCTTGGCGCAGCTATTGGGCAGCAACGCATAAAACTATTTAATCGATCTTAAATCCATCTTTAATAGGCCCTAAATCAATTCCAGCAGCAGTGTGATTGCTTTCTTCGCCGCGAGCCATCTGGGCAGCATGTGCCTGATTGTGCCAACGCTCTTCAATTTTGCCGTATTTCCAGAGCAGTAAAGCCACAGTCCACACCACTATAAAAGCGCCAACAATGAAGTATCCAGCACTATTTAAGTTAAATGCCAAGGCGTAATCCCAAAAGCCACCGGTGAGGTTCAACTGACGCGCTAAGACTTGAAGTAATTCGAGCCCACCTACAAAGAGTGCAACAGCAACAGAGAGTCCAGTGATGATGATGTTGTAGTAAACCTTGCGCACCGGTTTAGAAAATGCCCAACCATATGCAAAGTTCATAAATGAACCATCAATAGTGTCGAGCAAACTCATTCCACCAGCAAAGAATAACGGCAATGAAATAATCGCCCACCAAGGCAAACCTGCGATCACTGAAGATCCGGCAAGCACAAGCAAACCGATTTCAGTTGCTGTATCAAAACCTAAACCGAAGAGAATTCCTAGTGGATACATCTTCCATGAGGCATCAATACGACGTGCAATTGGGCCGAAGAAACGCATGAGCAGGCCGCGAGAGTTTAAATGCTTTTCTAACTCTTCTTCGTTATAGGCACCTTTACGCATTTGAATAAAAACGCCAACAATTGAAACAAGAATCATTAAGTTAAGAATTGCGATAAGCATTAAGAAAGTTCCGCTGACAGTGGTGCCAATAAGCCCGGTGTAATGGTGCAACTGCGAGTTATCATCTTTTAGCTGCGAACCCAGAGCCTTAATTCCAAAGTTAAGTAAAATTGCAAGAACGGCAACGACTGATGAATGACCAAGTGAGAAAAAGAAACCAACAGCAAGTGGGCGCTTTCCTTCGGACATCAACTTACGTGTGGTGTTATCGATGGCGCTTATGTGGTCGGCATCAAATGCATGGCGCATTCCTAAGGTGTAAGCCAGTGCCGCTGTGCCCCAGCCAAAAAGTGATCCGTCACTTAATGTGTAGTTGCCAGTCGTTGCTTTCCACATTAAGAGCGCACCAGAAACATGTAGAAAAAGAATGAAGCCAAACATTGCACCCATACGGCGCCATTCGTCACGGGTCAGCAGTTTGCCAAGCGGGGTGCGCTCAACCTGCTTAATAACGACATTCATGTGGGCTCCCGTAGATGCGAATCATTTGCAAGTGGTAAGGGTAAGTCACACTCACGGGGCTGTCTATTTGAAACCAGCCTAAGGTTGGCTTATGAGGATCACGGTGGTTATTTCACTTGTTGTGGCTCTTTTGGTGCCCACAAGCGCATCTGCCGACACGTGCAACTGGCAATCAGGTTGGGTGAAGAGTGAAAACGCTAAAAGTGGGACATCGGATTGGGATACAGATGTTCCACTTCGATTCAGTGCCGATTTTTCGAGGCGTCCAAGTAAGGCCCGAGTTGAAGGTTTTTTTGATCAAACGAGCATTGGTTGTGGTGAAACTGCTCGACTACATATTGTTGGTGCAGCCTCGGCAGATCTATCAATTTATCGAATTGGTTATTACAAGGGCACTGGCGCCCGCTTAATTACATCCATGAAGTCTGCAAATAGCTTTACTGCTTCTCAAGCCACTCCACCCGGACAGTATTTAGTGAAATTGAAATCGCCAGACCGTGTTTCTACTTTTGTCCCGTTGATGATTCGAAATTCTTCTAAGAGTGACGTCACTTTTGTTTCATCAGTTTTAACATGGCAGGCATACAACCAGTGGGGTGGATCATCACTCTATAAAGGCAATGATGGAACGCGTGAGACTAGGGCCGAATCCGTTTCATTCGCCCGGCCATACGAC
The DNA here is from genome assembly GCA_903825015.1 of uncultured Actinomycetes bacterium. Classification (GTDB taxonomy): domain Bacteria; phylum Actinomycetota; class Actinomycetes; order Nanopelagicales; family Nanopelagicaceae; genus Planktophila. Next base: position 12,851 of record CAIJYZ010000019.1, on the reverse strand, counting down.
GGAGATGGTGCAGGTCAATTTAGATATATGGAACAACCACTTATTCAACTAATGGAAAAGCTTGGTCTAGATATAAATTACCTAACAGATCTGGATTTAGATAAAAATCCAACAATAGCTTCTGCATCGATAATTGTTGGTGGCCATAGTGAGTTCTGGACTGAAGCAATGCGTGAGGGAGTTGAGAAATCTATTGACTCCGGAACCAATCTACTTATTTTTGGTGGAAATACTGCTTATGCAAAAACTGTTTTAACCGGACGAGTGCTCAATAATAGAATTCCATTTCGTGAAATTGATAGACCTGAATCATGGTTCATCGGTTCGCAGTTTTTTGCGTTGGGAATTCATAAAGATTTAGAGGTTCAAGTCGATAACAAATGGCCATTTAACGTTTTGGGCAATGCCGCGAAAATTAGAGGTATCTATGGCTATGAGGCAGATACGGCGATGGGCACCAAAGGACCTGGTGTAGAAATATTGGCTCGGGCGACGATAAGCCCTACGGAAAAGGGCTTCGTTGCTATGAGCACCTATTACAGCGCCCCTAGCGGTGCGGCAGTCTTAAACCTTGGAACGAATGCTTGGGTCTGCGCTTTGGCTAATCGCTGTCCCTGGGGCCACCGTTTTGATGCAAAGAGTGTGCAACAGATTCGACTGGTAACTGCGGCGATTCTCAAGCAAGCGGGTCGAGAAAAGATCGGCAATTGGCGGGTGGCGTCCATCGATATTCCCACTCGCAATTAACCTTGTGCGTATAGAGTCTGGCTCGTGAGTGAAGATGACGATATGGAAGAAATCATCACCGAAGAAATGCTCTGGGATCGTATTCCTGAAGTAGATGGAGAAGAACGCGCCAGCACTTATTACGAATTAAGTGCCCGCATCTATGCTCGTGGTCAATATGACGAAGCTTTAGCTCTGGCCGAAACTGCGCGAGATATTTATTCTACTTTAGGTGAAAGTGCACCGAGTGAAGGTTTAGCGCAAGCATATTCAGCGATTGGTTACAACCTTAATCAATTAAAGCGAATGGATGAAGCTGCAACTGCAATGAGTAAAGCAGTTGAGATTTTGCGCGAGAACAAATCACCAATTGCACTTGAACTTGCCTGCACATTAGGCGAATGGTGGTACACATCAAAGCAGTATGACAAAGTCGTTGGCACGATGCATGAATGTGCGCAAGAGCATTTAGTTGATGGCAATGAAATCGGTGCGGCTAATGATTTACATTTAATTGGATGTGCCGAACGCGAATTAAAGAACTATGAAAAAGCTATCGATGCTTTCAAAGAAGCGCGCGTGCTCTTTAAGCGCAATAAAGAGGTTATTCATGTCGCGCGTTGCGATCAAAAAATTGCTTCTTGTTTAATCGAACTCGGAGAAGGTGAATTAGCCTTAGAAACTGCCCGCAGAGCAGTAGATGTCTTTGAGACGGGCCATGATCACCGTCGTGAAACCTTCGCCCAGTTTGAATATGGAAAAGCTCAAATCTTGCTTGAGAAATTTGATGATGCCCTTGCAACTCTAGAAGAAGTACTTTCAGTTGTCAGCGAAGATGAGCCAAAAGACTTCGAATTTATAGTCGATCTTGAAACTCGAATTGCAAAGATAATTCGCATGCAAGGTCGAAACGATGAAGCCGATGAGATCGAACGTCGGCTAAAGGCGGTTCAAGAGGCTTTAGCCGAAGATGCTGAAGCGTGAGTAATAGCTAAGACTAAAGAACCCACCAACGCACCAACAGCGGCAATGATTAGCGGCCACTGGGTTGCACCTTTACTCCACATCGCACCACCCCAAATTCCAGCGCCTAGTACGGCAAAGTTCATAGATGCTTGGTAGACGCCTTGGGCTCGTCCGCGATGTGATGGTTCGCTGATTCCAGCGATCCAAGCTTTTCCAACACCATCAGTTAAAGCAGGAAATAATCCATAAAGAGCTAGGGCAATTAATGCAACGGTGTGATTTTGTGTAGAACCTAACGTTGCATAAGCGGTGGCAAAAGCTAATAAGCCAACGGCATAAACAATCCGAGGAGAAAACTTATCTGCAATTACACCGCCCGGAAATGCCGCTAGGACTGTCACACCACTAAACAACATGTATGAAAGAACTACACCGTTAGTGGAAAATCCAATGTCATGCAATCGAAGAAGTAAAAGGACATCAGGAATATTTGTTAATTGGATTAGAACGAGTATTGCTATTGCTCTTTTTAAATGTGATGGCAATGGCGTTAGATGTTTCTTAACTTTAACTTCAGTTTTTACCGCTTTAACAAAATTCTCTTTTACAAATAAAGTAAGTAATCCAGAAATAATCGCTGGGATCAACGCCCATTTCGCTACGGCGCGAACATCGCCATCTAGCATCGCCAAACCAATGAGTGCAATGCCAGGTCCAATTACCGCACCAATATTGTCGCCTGTTCGGTGAAAGCCAAAAGCCTTACCCAGGTGGGCTTTATCTACCGAATCTGATATCAATGCATCACGTGGAGCACCACGCATGCCTTTACCGATGCGATCAGTTACGCGGCCTAAGAAAACCAAGGGCCACGAAGTGGCAACAACTACTAGGGCTTTTCCAACTCCGGCGAGTGAGTAACCTGAAATTACAAAAGGCTTACGACCTAAACGATCACTGGATTTTCCACTTATTAACTTAGTGAAACCTGCAGCAGCTTCGGCGCAACCTTCAATTAATCCGAGGGCTAGGGGAGCCGCACCAATTACACCTGTTAATAAAATTGGTAAGAGTGGATAAAGAAGTTCACTGGCGGCATCTTGTGCCAGAGAAACGAGAGTAAGAAGAATTAGATTGCGCGTTAACCAGCTCTTCATCATCGAGGTAGGTGCTGCAATGCCCAGTGGTACATGGCAATTGCTCCAGCTGCTGATGCATTCATAGAACGCGTCGAGCCATATTGATTGATTTCATAAAGCACTTCACACACCGCAATTCCTTCATCAGACATTCCTGCGCCCTCTTGGCCAAATAAGAGCACGCATTTTTCGGGCAATTGCGCCGATTCAAGCTGCTTGGATCCAGGAACATTATCGATTCCAATTATTGGTAGTTCATTTTCGCTGCACCATTGGGCAAAGGCTTCAACTGTTGGATGGTGATGTACCGTCAGATATCGATCGGTGACCATTGCGCCACGCTTATTCCAATCACGTTTTCCAACTATGTGGACACCAGAAACATTAAATGCATTAGCTGTCCGGACGATAGATCCGATATTTAAATCATGTTGCCAATTTTCAATTGCTATCTGCAGTTTGTGGCGTTTTGAATCCAAATCCGCAACAATGGCTTCAACGCTCCAATATCTGTAATGATCCAGAACATTTCTACGATCACCATTCAGCAATAACTCAGGATCATATTGTGGGCCTTCTGGCCAAGGATTCTCATGTGGTCCAACACCTACTACTGGGAAAAATTCACCTGGCCCAATTGAGGCTGGAGTTGTTGGAGAAGACATGGAGGCACTCTAAACTGAATACATGTCAGCTATCAACAGCGTTCTCCTCGTCGTCCATATTCTCTGTGTAATCGCGATTTTGTCGCTTCTTTTGCACCAGTGGAATAAAACCCCACGTAAATTTAATCCAGGGATTCTGCATGCAGGGATGACCGCATTAATTGCAGGAATCGCAATGGTTGGAATGTTTTCTACCGTGCATCCGGATGAAACCCTTAATCACACCAAATATGGAATTAAATTATTGGTCTTGATTACCATTCTTGCAATCGGCTATAAGAATGTTAAGGCACCTGAATTAAAAAAGAAGACCTGGTTAGTGCTGATTGGACTAACAGTTACAAATATTCTTATTGCATCAATCTGGCACTGACAGGTTTATGCGCTCTCGCATATTTTTCCCTGCGCTTGCATTAGCCATAGTAATATCTGTGGCGCCGGCAAGTGGTGCACTTTCCCCGGCATCTATACCCGCTGCATTTGAAGATCTTCTTCACCAACCATCCCTTTCTAATCCGGCGATGATTTTGATTGATGGCACCACAGGTGAAGTTGTCTATGAAAAGAATTCATATTCGCAGCGCAAACCAGCCTCTGTCATGAAAATCTTCGCTGGCGCCGTGGCTATCAAGTATTTAGACATGAATGCTCAGTTCGCAACCAAAATCTCTTTAGGTACCGAATCCAAGAGCATGGTAATTCAAGGTAGTTATGACCCCTGGATTAGTTTGAGCCATGACGTCGCCAGAAAAATGAACCGTGAATCTCTGCCTTATTTAGCATTTAACTCATTAACTGCAGCAAAAAAGAGTAATCACGGCTCGCTGAAGAACATTACGGTTCTTTATTCAGGTTTATATTCGCAGGACGTCGCAAACTTAAAAAGTTTTTGGGCACAACGTGGCTTTAAACCGACTATGAAAGCAGTAACAGCCGATGAAACATTGCTCAATGCGGCAGAGCTAATCGTGGAAGATCACTCACCTACAACATCTGAGATTTTGCATTACACGCTGCTATGGAGTGAAAATAACCTTGCCGAGCGATTGGCTCGATTATCCGCGCGGGCTGCTGGTAATTCCTTTAATGGCGAAGGGGTAGCTCAGATTTTTGAAGCCATGCTAGTTGAACATGGCATAGATCCAAGTAAATTGGTTGCCAAAGATGCCAGCGGGTTATCTAAAGAAAATCGTGTGACAGCTGCCATGCTGGGTCAGTTGCTATATCAATTACGAAAAGATCCGGCCTACTCATTACTTTATGACGAGCTTCCTGTTGGCGGAATCTCTGGAACTTTACGCTCAAGGTTCTTGACTACAGCACCCAGCGCAGTTGGTTTAGTTCATGCAAAAACGGGAACGCTTAATGGAACTGTTACCTTGGCAGGATATGTCCAATCCTCTGATCGTGAATATGTTTTTGTAACTTTGGCCGATGAAATTTCGCGCGGGACTAAAGCTGCAGCTAAAGCAAGAGCGGCAATAGATAGGTTGCTTGGAAGAATCGCTGCACCAAATATCCCAACTGAAATATCTGAGGCTCCTGTTACGCCTTAACTATTTATTATCAAAGACTTTTATTGAACCACCATAACAAGCAACCCAAGTTCGAGATGTTGGTGAATCGTAAGTAATGCCGATTGGCTCATTGCAAACCTTAATTGTTTGCATGATTTTCATATCACTTGTTCGCAGTTTTGAAACCGTATCACTCACAAAGTTAACAACAAACAGCGCGGTCCCATCACTAGATATAGCAAGACTTCGTGCCGCTTGGCCAGTTTTAACTGTTTTGCCGGCTTTGTTTGTAGTCAGGTCCCACGAGGCAACTTTGCCGGATAAGTTCATGGTCACATACAGCATTGAGTTATCAGGAGATAAGACGATTGCGCGAGGATTGCTGCCAATTGGAATATATGAAACTGAAAAATCTTCAAGGTTTATAACGTGAATTCGATTACCACCCATTTCGGCAACATAAGCCTTAGTGGAGTCATTATTGACTGCAATTCCGCGTGGGTATCGACCGATTTTGATGGTCTTTACTAGCTTTTGGGAGGCGACAGAGATCACTTTAAGGTCATAAGAACACCAGTTTGAAACCAACACATATTTATTATCAGGGGTTACTTCAACAACTTTTGGAACCGAGCCAACGGGATAGACATTATCGATCTCATAGTTTGCAAGATTTATTCGATAAAGAAAACTTGAGTCGTAATGTGAAGCGGGCGAACAGGTGTCATGGCCTTCGCGGTTGTACCCCTTGCCATACATCGCGTAGTTGGTCACATATAGGTATTTTCCATCTGGCGAGTATGCCCCTTCAACAGGTGCGCCTTTATAAAGTGAACTGTATTTTGAATATCCAAATTTTGAGAGTTGAACTGAATCTGGGATCGTCTTTATAAGTTCAAAAGTATTAGCGTCATAAATTGTGACACTGTGGTTGTACATCATGTTATGAGCGCTGACCAATCCGTTACCAGAAGATCGAACAGATTTAGGAGAGATTGTTCCGGTAATGGTTTTAACTAAAACCATTTTTGTATCGGCAGAAACAACTTCACTCTGCGCCGGTACTGCTATGGCACAGAGTGAAGTTATTAATAAAACAGAAATAAAGTTACGGCGCATGCCCTAACTGTAATGGCTATCGATTAATCGTCTTCTCCGCCATTATCGTGCTCACCGCTGTGCTTGCCTTCGCCACCCTCGTGCTCTCCACCAGTTGGCTTGGCAATTCCTGGAGCAGATGGTGCTTTAGGTGCAGTTGTAGCTTCAACTGGAGCGATTGATTCCTTACTTCCAGAATTTGTTGCATGTACAGCTGGAATTGCGGGAACAGGACCAATAGAAAGATTGTCGTCAGAGCCTTCAGTAGAAAATCCATTATCGGATGATCCCTGTGAGACAACTTCGGTAGTTTTTGCAGGCGCTGCTGATGGTGTTGTATCCACAACCGCTGGTGCAACAGATTCAGTTGCGTTCGCAGGTGAATCCTCCGGTGTCTGTGCAACCACTGCTCCAACTCCAAGAATCGCTGCAACTGCTACTAGTGCCATAACTGGCAACCCCTTAGTGACCTTGCGTGGGGATGCAGCATTATCTGCGTCGGCAATTTGGAACCATTCGGGCTTCTGATCAGGTGTCATGGTGGAAGTCCTTTCGTTAGAGGAAAAGTAACCCTTTAATCTGAGAAGAATCGGAGAACACTGCACGAGGTTGCTGAGTAATCTAGGCCGGTGAGCACAACTATGCGGGGCTACCTGGATCTGATGAAGCTTCGGGTCGTTGAACTGCTCCTTGTTTCGACTCTGCCAGCTATGGTCTTGGCAGCCAAAGGTCTCCCATCGTTTCCACTGGTGGCATCCACAATTCTTGCCGGAACCTTGTCTGCAGGAAGTGCCAATGCTTTCAATATGGTTATTGAAAGCGAAACAGATAAGTTGATGGCCAGAACTTCTAAGCGCCCAATTGTCACTGGCTTAATTAGTAAGAGCAATGCTGCGATTTTTGCAGCAGTAATTGGATTAATTTCGCTCGTGATGTTCTGGTTTCTTACAACTCCGCTGGCAACATTATTAGCGTTTGTCGCAATTGCTTTTTATGTGCTTGTTTATACGATGGCCCTTAAGCGCCGAACTTCACAGAATATTGTTTGGGGTGGCGCTGCAGGTTGCATGCCGGTATTTATTGGTTGGGCCGCTGTAACAAACTCACTATCACTGACAGCTCTGGCATTTTTCATGGTGATCTTTTTTTGGACACCACCACATTTCTGGGCACTAGCCATTAAATACAAAGAGGATTATTCAGCTGCAGGTATCCCAATGTTGCCTGTTGTTGCAACTAAGGCACGTGTTCATAAAGAGATGTGGTTCCACACAATCTTGATGCTGGTTTGCTCCGTGTGGTTAATTATTTCTGCGGGACTTCCATTTTGGTCATTATTTGTTACCGTCTTGTTAGGGCTTGTCTTTGCTCGAGAATTAGTTGCACTTAAGGAAGGTTCTGACAACTACGGAAAAGTTGCTGGAAAGATTTTCCAGTGGTCAATAACTTATTTGAGCCTTTTATCGGTGGTGCTTGTTGTTGCTCAGCTAAGCGCTTGATCCAAATCCTTAATCAAATCTATTGAGTGCTCTAAGCCAACAGATAATCTCAAAACTGATGCAGTAATACCCATCTCTGCCTGAACCTCGGGAGATAAACGACGGTGCGTGCTGGAGGAAGGGTGCGTAATAAGTGATTTGCTATCACCTAAGTTATTAGAAATATCTATAACTCGCAGCTTATTCATAAAGGCAAAGACTTCCTCCTGATTGCCTGCAAATTCAATGCCAATTGTTGTTCCGCCGCCAGACATCTGCTTCTTCGCAAGTTCGTAACCGGGGTGAGATTTAAGCCCTGGAAAACGCACAGATTCAATCTTCTTGTGACCTTCTAAAAACTCTGCAACTGCTTGCGCGTTTTCACTCATGCGTGTAACTCGCATCTCCATTGTTTCTAGGGATTTCACTAGCACCCACGCATTAAATGCGCTTAGTGCAGGACCGGTATGACGAACGAAGGGCATGAGTTTCTCGTAGATGTACTCGCGTGATCCAAGCAAAGCCCCTGCAAGGACTCGACCTTGCCCATCGATATGTTTTGTCGCTGAGTACATGACCACATCTGCGCCAAACTGCAACGGCTTTTGCAAAATAGGCGAAGCCATAACATTATCAACGATTACAGTTGCTCCAACTTTATGGGCAAGATCGCTGACCATTTGAATATCAACAATTTCAAGTAATGGATTACTTGGAGTTTCAATAAAGACTGCCTTGGTTGGCTTACTTAAAGCTTTCGCCCAATCTGCTGGATCATTTCCTTTTACGAGTTCGTAAGTAACGCCCCATTTAGGTAGAAACTCAGTGATGACAACATGGCAGGAAGAAAACATTGCCGCCGATGCAACAACGTGATCTCCTTGTTCGACGATGCAGGCAAGGGATGCAAACATTGCTGACATTCCAGAACCTGTTGCTATACAGAAATCAGCACCTTCAATTGCTGCAAGGCGTTGCTCAAACATGGCGATGGTTGGATTATGAAAACGGCTGTATAGAAAGTGGTCAGTTTCTTCGGAGAAGGATGTAAATGCTTCTTCGGCAGATGAATAAGTAAACCCACTATTTAAGTAGAGAGCTTCAGAAGTTTCGCCAAAACCAGAACGGGCAAGACCTGCACGGACCGCATCAGTCTGTGGCTGAACTTTCCACTGGGGCTCTTCGCGCTCATTTAAGGGGCGATGGCCCCAAGGTCGTTTGCTCATGGCCTAATTGTGGCAGAGTTACACCCATGTCTAACACGGCGATATCAGTTACAGATTTAAGTAAGAAATATGGAGACCAAGTAGCGGTTTCACATGCCACATTTGAAGTTCCGCTGGGAACAATCTGCGGCTTTGTTGGCCCTAATGGCTCGGGCAAAACAACGACCATGCGCATGCTCTTAGGTTTAATAACTCCTACTGGCGGTACCGGCGAAATCTTGGGTGAATCGATTAAACACCCCGAGAAATACCTACCTCGTGTTGGAGCAATGATCGAAGGACCGGCCTTTTATCCAGCGTTAAGCGGAAAAGAAAACCTCAACGTGTTAGCAACTCTGGGTGGTTTTTCTACTGATCGCGTTCAAGGATTATTAGAACAAGTTGGTTTAGGCGATCGCGGAAAATCAAAGTTCAAAACTTATTCATTAGGCATGAAGCAGCGTTTAGGTATTGCCGCGGCACTTTTGCCGAACCCTAAATTATTAATGCTAGATGAACCTACAAATGGTTTAGATCCTGAAGGAATCCAGGAAGTTCGTGCGTTACTGCGCTCGCTTGCAAATAACGGAACCTCGGTATTTGTATCATCACACCTTTTATCTGAACTCGAACTCATTAGCGATTATTTGGTGATGCTTCGCAAAGGTGAAGTTGTCTTCACTGGAAAGATGACTGACTTAATGCTTGCACAACAACCGGTGATTATCGCAAAGAGTAATAGCGATGGCGACCTAGTAAAACTTATGGCAATTGCACAAGGTGCAGGTCATACTGCAACTATTCGTGATGGTGCTGTGCATGTTCAAGGTCCTGCCGAATGGGCGCAAGTATTCAACCAAGCTGCCTTTGATGCAGGCGTCACGTTGTCGCAATTAACTCCTCAACTTCCAAATCTTGAAGAAACCTTCTTTGAAATGACAGGTGACAAATAATGTGGAATGTAGCCTTTGCTGAACTTCGCAAACTTCGCCGCCCAACTTTATTCTTTGGAACAATGGGGGCGGTCGTATTCTTTAGTGCACTCTTTTCTTCCTTGCTGTTTATTTTGATTGATTCACCACAGGGAAACTCTGATCGAGGTCGCATGGTTGGGCGCGAAGTTCTTGGACTTGCAACTGGTGGAGTTCAAGGATTTACCAGCGTTGGCGGCTTCTTAGGAATAATTGCACTTTGTGTTTTTGCTGCGCAAACTGCTCAGGAATATACCTACGGAACACTACGCAATTTATTAGTTCGCCAACCCGGACGTTTACGTATTTTGCTTGGCAAGTTTGTTGCGATGAAGCTATTTGCTTTAGTGATGATTGTGTTATCAGCAGTTGTCAGCGTTAGTGCCTCGGTAATTCTTGCTCCCGGCGCAAAAGTAAATACTGATCTTTGGTTTGGATCAGATGGGCGCCATGCGATGTTTACTTCATTCATAAACATCACAATTTCTGTAATTGGCTTTGGAACCATTGGAATGGTTCTTGGCTTATTACTACGTTCTCCAATCAGTGCAATATCCCTTGGAGTTCTCTGGTTACTTATTGTTGAAAATCTATTGATTGCGGTCAAAAATTCTTGGCAAAATTGGCTCCCAGGTTCACAACTCTCAGCTATCGCTTCAGGAGGAACAGCAAGCGGTCCGGTTTCTGGCAGTATCGAATATTCGCACGCACTTCTAGTTGGTGGAATCTATGTTGCAATCGGCGCAGCAATTGCATCATTTCTCTTCGTGCGTCGTGATGTAGCTAATTAAAGACACTAGCCTGCAAACGCACAGTTTTCTAAGGATTGCCATTTATTCTTAAGCCCTTCCCCCGGAGGTCAACTGTTGAATAAATACCGAGCGATTTCACTCGCTCTCGCCTTGGCACTGACGCTGACAACTGCGCCGGCTCTGGCGAAGACCCCAAAACCTACACTTGCACAAATTGAAGCAGCCAAGAAAGTTGAAGCTGCGAAAAAGAAAGCTGCAGATGCACAGGCTGCGAAGTTAGCGGCAGCAAATCAAACACTTCGCGCATTAACTGCAAAGGCAAATGCCGCCACCGCTCTATATGTAAAAGCTCAAAAAGAGTTAGCGGTTGCAGTTGCGGCAGCACGTGCAGCTGCGCAATATGCCGCCGAGACTGCGGCTGCAGTTGAAGAAGCTCATAAAGTTATTGGTCGCCTTGCATCAAATGCATACATCATGGGCGGCAGCATGACTGATATCGAACCTTTGCTTAGTTCAAACGGACCTCAGGATTTAATGGATCAACTCAGCACCTTGAGTACTTTAGGAACAAAGAATTCAATAGCACTCGAACGATTCAAAGCTGCTGAAGTAGTTGCACGTGCAGCCAAGAAAGCCGCAGATGATGCAAAGATTGCGCAACAGAAAGCTACAGACAAAGTTGCATCGGCTAAGAAGGTTGCCGACGACGCAAAGGCCGAGCAAGCCAAAGAAGTTGCAAAGTTACAAAAGATTCAAGATGCCTTAATGCGCGAACTATTAAGTGCTAGAAAAGTTCGAACTACTTTAGAACAACAGCGCCAGTTAGCTCTGCTCGAAGAGAGCCAGGCCAATCAAGCCGAACAAACACCGGGACAAAAGAGCATTTGGCCCGATCTTGGATTTAAGGGCCGTTCAACAATTCGAACTACGCAGGCACAACGCGACAAAGCGGTCGCCTTTGCTAAGAAGCAGGTTCTTGCCCGTAAGCCATATGTTTGGGGAACACAGGGACCTAATACTTTCGACTGTTCTGGTTTGGTTTTCGCCGCCTATCGCTCTGCCGGATTGAACTGGCCAGACTGGGATCGTCTCAACTCTGCGCTGTATTCAGGCTATACCAAGCATGTTTCGCTCAATGATTTAGTTCCAGGCGATCTCCTTTTTTACTCATACAAAGGAACAATTTCAACGATTCACCACATTACGATTTATGCAGGAAACGGCATGATGTGGGAGGCCAATTCAAAGAGCAAGGGTCTTTTGTTCTCAAATATTTACAGTATTAAAGGCTTAATGCCTTTTGGTGGTCGGGTCTAGTCTTATCGCATGAGTACTGACCTGCTGGCGATTCGCAGCGCAGTGCGCCCTTTTCTAGAAAAATTAGAAGCAGGCGATCGAGTAGTCGTCGCTGTTTCTGGTGGTGCAGATTCACTTGCACTTGCCTATGCACTATCAATGGAGGTCAAGAAGTTAGCTCTGCAGCTATCTGCAGTAACGATTGATCATCAACTTCAAACTCAATCAACTCAACAGGCAGCAATAGTCATTGATCAGATGCAAACTTTAGGTATTGCCTGCACAGCGATAAAAGTAAATGTAGAGATTACCGACGGCCTTGAAGCTTCAGCGCGGAAAGCACGATATGACGCCCTTGATGAATTAAATTCAGATGCGATTTTCTTGGGACATACACACAATGATCAAGCCGAAAGTGTCTTACTCGGACTTGCGCGTGGTTCAGGTACTCGATCTCTATCAGGAATGGCGCAAGTAAATGGTAAATACAACCGACCATTTCTTTTGATCACTCGTGAGCAAACAGAAAACGCTTGCAAGGAAATCGGTTTAACTCCTTGGCAAGATCCCCACAACCAGGATTCACAGTTTGCACGTGTTCGTGTGCGAACAGAAGCAATTCCAAATTTGGAAAAGACAATCGGTCCAGGGATTTCAGATGCGCTAGTACGAAGCGCGCAACTGCTTCGAGACGATGCGGATGCACTTGATCAATGGAGTGAACAAGAGATTCTGGCTTTAGATTTAGCGGATTTGGAGTGCAGCTACTTACTGGGGCTTCCCAGGGCGATCCGTACACGGATTATCCGGCGGGCGATCTACGCCGCTGGGGTTCCATCCGGAGCCCTCACTGCCGAGCACGTAGGGGCAGTTGAGGCGCTAATTTCAGCGTGGAATGGCCAAGGCCCCGCTCATTTGCCGGGCGGTGTGAAGGTTGAGCGTTTTTCGGGCAGACTTTCGCTCTCACGTCACCAACCATAGGGAGCACCGTGGATTTAGCAGCAGTCTCAGGCGATATCGAACGCGTCATTGTCACCG
>CAIJYZ010000018.1 GCA_903825015.1 uncultured Actinomycetes bacterium | reverse complement strand
TATGGATTCGTCGATTTCGTCGCATCATCTGCCGATCAAATTCCAGGAGGCAAAGCCTAATGATGAACATTCAAGAGATTACAAGCCGTTACGTTCTTCCAACGATTGAAGAAAAAACTGCATATGGATTTAAGCGTTTAGATCCATACACAAAACTATTCGAAGAGCGCATTATTTTCATGGGTCAGCCAATTGATGACACTGTAGCTAACGATGTCATGGCACAGTTGTTAACACTTGAATCAATGGACCCAGATCGCGACATCATGATTTACATCAACTCACCTGGCGGATCATTTACTGCGCTAACAGCAATTTATGACACCATGCAGTTTGTCCGTCCAGACATCAGCACAATCTGCTTGGGTCAAGCCGCATCAGCTGCTGCAGTAATCCTTGCAGGTGGCGCAAAGGGCAAGCGCTATGCACTTGAACATTCACGTATTTTGATTCACCAGCCTTCATCTGAAGGTGGCGGTCAGGCATCTGATGTCGAAATCCAAGCTAAGGAAATCGCACGTATTGCTCGCTTGCAAGAAGAACTTCTTGCTCGCCACGTTGTTAAGTCTGCGGCCGAAATCGAAAAAGATATCGAGCGCGACAAGATTCTTACTGCAACAGAAGCTGTTGAATACGGAATCATCGATCAGGTTTTGGCATCACGTAAGGCAAAGCTAGTTAAGTAAAGCATTTGCATGAAACTATTTGAGGCGGGCTCCCTTTGGTCTTACAAGGGATACCGTCTCTTTTGGTTTTCTACAACAATTTTCGTACTAGGGGCATCGGCATTTCCAATTGCTTTAGCCGTCACAGTTCTCGATGCAGGCGGAAGTGCGACAACTTTAGGATTAATTCTTGGCGCACGAATTTTATCTGGCGTCGTCTTTGCCCCATTTGCCGGAGTATGGGCCGATCGCCTTCCGCGCAAACAAGTGATGATGGCGGCAGATTTATTTAGAGCGTCAATTGTATTTTCAATGGTCTTTTTCTCTGCGCCTTCAATGCCACATTACGCACTCGGAATTGCAGTCTTTGTTATGGGAATTGGCGATGCTTTTGGTGCAGCATCGGCTGGCGCATTTATCCCATCGTTACTACCAGAAGAAAAACTGCCGGCCGGAAATGTTGCGCGCGGAGTAGTAGTACGCATGGCATCAATAGTTGGCCCTGGAATCGGGGGAGCGTCAGTATTAATAATCGGCGGAAGAATGACTTTCCTCTTTACTGCAATTGCATTTGCCGTTGGTACTTATTTCCTTGCCCAAATTAAAGAAGATGTTAATGCCGATAAAAAACCACAGGAGCCTTTTATTACCGAACTTCGCGAGGGATTGCGTACGGTGTGGGAGATTAAATGGGTAGGAGCCATGATTGCTATGGCTTCCGTGCAATTAATGGTTGTGCTGGCTGCAGAAGCAGTTTTACTTCCAGTTATAACACGCCGTGAATTTCATACAAATACGGTCTTTGCTATATCTGCAGCGGCATTTTCAGTCGGTGGTGTTATCTCTGCGATTGTCTTTGCTCGAATCAGAGTAAAACATGAAGGACAAACATCGGTTTTAATCTGGATGCTGTTAATTCTTGCGCCGTTAGTTTTGGCATTTCCGGTTAACGAGACTGTGGTCGTTTGCGCGTATTTGCTTGCAGGATTATCGGTTGGGCCATGGGAGGCCTATTGGAACTCTGCAATTCAACGCGAGATTCCACATGAGCTTCAGGGCCGCGTATTTAGTATCGACCACATGGGCTCATCTGGATTAATGCCATTAGGCATGGCCCTTGTTGGTCCAGCGGTTGCTTTCTTCGGAGAAAAGAATTTGCTTATTGGCGCATCTATCTTCCATGTATTCATCTGCGCTCTCGTTTTGATGGTTCCTGGTGTTAAAGACATGAAAGCACCGGCTAATTATTCTCAGGGCGAACAGGGTTAAGCGTAAAAACCCAAGCATAAAATGCGCTTAGAATCTAAAATTTGCCCATGACCAGAATCGGCGAAACTAGCGACCTGCTGAAGTGTTCTTTCTGCGGGAAAACTCAAAAGCAAGTTAAGAAACTTATTGCTGGACCTGGCGTATATATCTGCGATGAATGTATCGAACTGTGTAACGAGATCATTGTTGAAGAGCTCTCCGAAGCATCCTCACTTGGCTTAGCTGAACTTCCAAAGCCACAGGAAATCTTTGAATTTCTAGATCAATACGTAATCGGTCAAAACCGCGCAAAGAAATCTCTTTCTGTTGCTGTGTATAACCATTACAAGCGAGTACAAAGCGGAAACCGCGAAGATCAAATTGAATTAGCTAAATCAAATATCTTGCTTCTTGGTCCAACTGGTTGCGGCAAGACATTAATGGCGCAAACACTTGCCCGCATGCTTAACGTTCCATTTGCTATTGCCGATGCAACTGCCCTTACAGAAGCGGGCTATGTTGGCGAAGATGTTGAAAATATCTTGCTCAAGCTTTTGCAAGCCGCTGATTACGATGTTAAAAAGGCTGAAACCGGAATCATCTATATCGATGAAATCGATAAGGTTGCACGCAAATCAGAAAACCCTTCAATTACTCGCGATGTTTCAGGCGAAGGTGTTCAGCAAGCACTTCTTAAAATTCTTGAAGGAACCGTAGCCTCTGTTCCACCACAAGGTGGACGCAAGCATCCACATCAAGAGTTTATTCAGATTGATACAACAAATGTTTTATTCATCGTTGGTGGAGCATTTGCAGGTCTTGAAAAGATAATTGAAAGCCGTGTTGGAAAATCAGGTGTTGGCTTTAATGCAACTCTGCAAGATGCTGCCGATAAAAATCGCAAGGATATTTTTGCCGATGTAATGCCAGAAGATCTTTTGAAATTTGGAATGATTCCTGAGTTCATCGGTCGACTGCCGGTTTTAACAAGTGTTGAAAATCTTGACAAGGAAGCGTTGATGCAGATTTTGACAGAGCCAAAGAATGCTTTGGTCAAGCAGTACCAACGCCTATTTGATCTAGATAACGTTGAACTCGAATTTGACTCAGAGGCGTTGGATTCAATTGCCGATCTCGCTCTCATTCGTGGCACTGGAGCTCGTGGACTTCGCGCAATCATGGAATCTGTGCTTTTGGGTGTGATGTACGACGTACCTAGCCGTGCAGATGTTGCAAAGGTCATTGTCAACAAAGATTGCATCGAAAATGGGGCGCAACCTAAATTTATTAATCGAACTGGCGATATTCCAAAGCGTTCTCGCGTGGCAAAGGGTCAAGAGGAGAAGAGCGCATAATCTAGACTGCTCCTCATGCCCGGCGACCTAGCTTCCAGTTTTTCACCAGCTGATATCGAAGCAACCCTCTATAAAAAGTGGGTCAGTGCTGGTTATTTCACAGCCGATGCCGCTTCAAGTAAGCCAGCCTTTTCAATCGTCTTGCCTCCACCGAATGTGACTGGCGTTCTACATATCGGTCATGCACTCGATCAAACTTTGCAAGATTGTTTATCCCGCATGAAGCGCATGAAAGGTTTTGAAGTTTTATGGCTTCCTGGAATGGACCATGCAGGTATTGCAACTCAAAATGTCGTAGAAAAACAATTAGCTGCAGATGGAAAGTCTCGTCATGATCTTGGACGTGAAGAGTTTGTAAAGAAAGTTTGGGAGTGGAAAGCTGAATCTGGGGGAGCAATCCTCGAGCAGATGAAGCGCCTTGGTTCTTCCGTTGATTGGTCGCGCGAGCGCTTCACAATGGATCAGGCCATGTCTAACTCTGTTGTCACATTATTTAAGAAGATGCATGATGCCGGATTAATTTATCGCGCGGAACGAATCATTAACTGGTGTCCTCGTTGCTTAACGGCGCTTTCAGATATAGAAGTAGAGCACCAAGATGATGCTGGCGAATTTGTTTCAGTTAGATACGGTGAAGGCGAACAAAGTATTACGGTTGCAACAACTCGCCCTGAAACAATGATGGGCGATGGCGCAGTTGCTGTTCACCCAGATGATCCGCGTTACAAACACATGATTGGAACAACGGTTTTATTGCCACTTGTTAATCGCATGATTCCAATCATTGCCGACGAATTAGTTGATCCAGATTTCGGCACAGGTGCAGTAAAAGTAACTGCGGCTCACGACCCCAACGACTTTGAAATGGCGCTTCGTCATAATGTTCCATTTGTTGTAATTATGAATGAGCACGGCGTTATGGATGGAACTGGCACAGAGTTTGATGGAATGGATCGCTTTGTTGCTCGCGTGGCAGTTGTTGAAAAACTGCGATCAATGGGCCGCATCGTTGCCGAAAAACGTCCGTACATTCACGCAGTTGGACATTGCTCCCGTTGCGACACAACTGTAGAACCACGATTATCAAAGCAGTGGTTTGTAAAGGTTGCACCTCTTGCCAAAGCATCGGCCGATGCAGTTCGCAATGGGTCAGTAACCATCGAGCCTAAAGAGTTAGAGCCACGTTATTTTGATTGGGTAGATAACATGCATGACTGGTGTATTTCTCGCCAGTTGTGGTGGGGTCACCGAATTCCTGTTTGGTACGGACCAAACAACGAAGTTGTAGTTGTTGGTCCAGGTGAATCAGCACCCGCCGGCTACACACAAGATCCAGATGTTTTGGATACATGGTTCTCTTCAGGGCAATGGGCATTTTCAACCTTTGGTTGGCCCGAAAAAACAGCAGATTTAGCAAAGTTCTATCCAACGTCGGTACTTGTAACTGGTTATGACATTTTGTTCTTCTGGGTTGTTCGAATGATGATGATGAGTACATTTGCTATGGATGGTGTTCCGCCATTTAAAACCATCATGTTGCACGGTTTAGTGCGCGACCAATTTGGAAAGAAGATGTCCAAGAGCCGCGGAAACGTAATCGACCCGATTGAATTTATGGATAAGTACGGCGCCGATGCGTTGCGATTTACTTTGGCACGTGGTGCTAATCCAGGAACAGATCAAGCCTTAGCTGAAGACTGGATCGGCGGATCTCGAAACTTTGCTACCAAGTTATGGAATGCAACTCGCTTTGCGATGATGAATGGCGCAAATGTAGATGGCGATTTACCTGCCATCGATTCACTCAATGCAATCGATAAGTGGATTCTTAGCCGCTTGTCAGAAACTATTTCTGAAGTTGATTCATTACTAGAAAAATATGAGTTTGCACGCGCATGTGAAATTTTGTATCACTTTGCATGGGATGACTTATGTGACTGGTATCTAGAGCTTTCAAAGGAAGTATTTGCCGGATCTGAATCAGCAAAGACTCAACGCGTTCTTGGTCATGTTCTAGATCAGCTATTGCGTCTCTTGCACCCAGTAATGCCATTTATTACTGAAGAACTTTGGACCACATTTACTGGCGGAGAATCCTTAGTTGTCGCCCAATGGCCACAGGCACAAGCTACCCATGTAGATAAGCCTGCTGAAAAATTAGTGGCAGAGATGCAAGAGATCATTACTGATGTCCGCAGATTCCGTAATGATCAAGGCATCAAGACATCGGCCAAAATCCCTGCACGCTTTGTAGCCAAGGGAGCAATTGCAGATTACGCCAGCGCCATGGCGTTTGTCTTGCGTCTAGAACTTGGTGACATCACTCCGAGTGCAGCAGTTGAAATCGGTTCTGTAAAAGTTGAGTTCGATCTAACTGGTTCAATCGATGTTGTAGCCGAACGTGCCCGCCTTGAAAAAGATTTAGCTGCTGCTATCAAAGATAAACAAACGGCCGAAGTTAAATTAAACAATGATGGATTTATGGCAAAAGCCCCTGAAAGCGTTGTCATTGAAATTCGCGAGCGTCTATCTAAGACAAGTGCCGATATCGAGCGCATCACCTCGCAACTAAGTACATTGCCTCAAGCATGATTATTTCACCCGATGATCAAGAGCGCGTTGATGCAATCGAGCAAGCGCTCCTAGCTCGCTGGCCAGAAACACGGATTGCACCATCTACTGAGCGCATCGCGGCCCTTGTAGATATTTTGGGCTCACCTCAGCTGACATATCCGACAATTCACGTGGGAGGAACCAACGGCAAGACCACGACTACGCGGATGATTGATTCTCTTTTGTTTGCCCATGGTTTACGCACGGGCCGCTTCACAAGCCCGCATCTTGAAACTTACCGAGAACGCATCGCCATAAATGGTGAACCGATTGATCCTAAAGAGTTGATTTTTGCTTACAACGATATCGCCGCGTATTTAGATTTAATGGATTCAAAATTCGAACATCCAATTTCATTTTTTGAAGCGGTCACCGGTTTAGCATTTGCAGCCTTTGCCGAACATCCTGTAGATGTAGCTGTCATTGAAGTAGGTATGGGTGGGGAATGGGATGCGACGAATGTTGTTGATGCAGATGTCTCAGTCATCATGCCAATCGGTCTTGATCACACTGAATATTTAGGTACAACTTTGCATGAAATCGCCGCTACTAAAGCTGGAATTATTAAAGAGGGCGGATTTATTGTTCTTGCCCAACAAGAGCCAGAAGCTGCCAAAGAGTTAATTAGAAAAGCTGCCGAAGTCGGTGCAGATGTTGCACGTGAAGGTATTGAGTACTCAGTTGCATCGCGCGCGATTGCCGTTGGCGGTCAGTTGTTAACGATTCAAGGTTTGCACGACACGTACGATGAAATCTTCTTGCCTCTGCATGGCAAGCATCAAGCGGCTAATGCAGCCAGTGCCTTAGTTGCTGTTGAAGCATTTTTCGGCGATCAACCACTGGATATCGAAGCAGTTCGTGCAGGTTTTGCCGCGGTAACTTCGCCAGGACGTTGTGAAGTTGTACATCGTGATCCAACCGTGATTTTAGATGCTGCCCACAATCCGCATGGCGCTAAGGCTCTAGCCGAGACGTTAAAGAATGAATTCAATTTTGACGAAATCGTAGCTGTGATTGGGGTCTTTGGAGATAAAGATGCCGAAGGGATTCTAAAAGAGTTAGAACCAATCGTGGATCATGTCATCGTTACCCAGAGCACTTCATCTCGAGCTATGAGTTCATCTGATCTAGAAAAGATTGCATCAAGAATTTTTGGAAACGATCGAGTATTTGAAGTAAGTGATCTGCATGGTGCACTTGATCGCGCGGTTACCGATGCATCGAGACCGTTAAGTGAAGACACTGTCGGAATTATTGTTACTGGTTCAGTTGTAACAGTTGGCGAGGCAAGAACTTATTTGCGAAAGAAGTTTATTAAGTGAAAGTCTTAGGTGCATCTGTTCTTGTAATGGAGAGTTTGACTTTGGGTTTTGCAATTCTTCTTGCAACCAAAGATCAATCCACTTTTGGGATTATTTACGGTTCGGTGGTCGCCCTACAATTGTTATTGACGGCCGGGCTGTTGAAGCGTCGAAGCGGCTTCTACGTAGGCTCACTTCTTCAGATTCCCATGATTGCCTTTGGGTTTTTCGTTCCGGCCTACTTTCTCATCGGGGTGATTTTCGTAGGGTTATGGGCCGCAGCCATCATCGTGGGCCGTAAGGGCGAAGCCGCTCGTGCGGCTTTCGTGGCACAGGCAGGGGAAAAGGCCTAATAGACTAGGCGGGTGAGCACAGAGAAAACCTTGATCCTTGTTAAGCCAGATGGAGTCCGTCGTGGCTTGGTGGGTGAAGTGATTTCTCGTGTTGAGGCAAAGGGATATTCCATCGATGCGTTACGAATGCTTAACGCTGACCGTGCATTACTCGAACAACATTACGCCGAACATATTGGTAAGCCATTTTATGAACCTCTAGTTGAGTTCATGATGTCGGGTCCAATCGTTGCAATGGTTGCTTCAGGTAATCGCGTTATCGAAGCTTTTCGTTCCTTAGCTGGTGTTACAGATCCAACGGTTGCAGCGCCCGGAACAATCCGTGGTGATTTAGCACGCGATCAAGGCACCAAGGTTGTTCAAAATATTGTGCACGGTTCAGATTCACCAGAATCAGCTGCCCGCGAAATTCAAATTTTCTTCCCTAAATAATCAAGGAGCACAAAAGTATGAGTTCACAAAGCAGAATGTCCTTTATCGGTCGTGACATGGCCGTCGACCTTGGAACTGCGAACACACTTGTTTATGTTCGAGGACGTGGAATTGTTTTGAATGAGCCATCTGTAGTTGCCGTCAATCAAGACACTGGTGGAATTTTGGCCGTCGGTCTTGAAGCAAAGAAGATGATTGGACGTACTCCTGGAAATATCGTCGCCATCCGTCCACTTAAAGATGGTGTTATCGCCGACTTCGAAACAACCGAACGCATGCTCCGTTACTTTATTCAGAAAATTCACCGTCGTCGTTACTTGGCTAAGCCACGTATCGTTGTCTGCGTTCCATCGGGCATTACTGGCGTAGAACAGCGCGCTGTAAAAGATGCTGCATATGCAGCAGGTGCTCGCAAGGTATACATCATTGAAGAGCCAATGGCAGCAGCTATCGGTGCTGGACTTCCAATTCATGAGCCAACAGGAAACATGGTTGTAGATATTGGTGGCGGCACTACAGAGGTTGCAGTTATCTCTCTTGGTGGAATCGTTACATCACTGTCGATTCGTGTTGGTGGAGATGAGCTAGATCAAGCGATTATTAACTGGGTTAAGCGCGAATTCTCACTACTTTTGGGAGAGCGCACAGCTGAAGAAATCAAGATGGCGATTGGTTCTGCTTATCCACTTCCAGGTGAAAATGATGCAGAAATCCGTGGTCGCGATTTAGCAACAGGACTTCCTAAGACAATAGTTGTTTCAGCTGCTGAAATCCGCAAAGCTCTCGAAGAGCCAGTAAATGCAATCGTTAACGCAGTTAAGAGCACTCTCGATAAGACTCCTCCAGAGCTTGCATCAGATTTGATGGATCGCGGAATTGTTCTTACCGGTGGAGGAGCCTTACTTAAAGGCCTTGATGAGCGTCTTCGCAAGGAAACTGGAATGCCGATTCACGTTGCAGAGCGTCCATTAGATGCAGTCGTTGAAGGTTCCGGTAAGTGCATCGAAGAGTTTGAGGCTTTAGAGAAGGTCTTAATCTCCGAACCTCGTCGATAGGTTAATTAAAAGATGCGTTACGGCGGAGAAGGTCGTACTCGTTTTCTCTTAATCATATTAATTGTCACTTCGCTATTTC
Source organism: uncultured Actinomycetes bacterium (assembly GCA_903825015.1). Classification (GTDB taxonomy): domain Bacteria; phylum Actinomycetota; class Actinomycetes; order Nanopelagicales; family Nanopelagicaceae; genus Planktophila. The sequence continues at coordinate 7,088 of CAIJYZ010000018.1, read as the reverse complement.
TAATAACTCTTGACCTGCATGGTGTCACTTTATTAGAAAATGCGCGTCAAGGCACGCAAACAGTTCTTTCTCCATTTCAAAGAGCTGGCAATGTTGTCCTGTCTCCATTTAAGAACTTTCTCTCTGATGTTACGCACCTTGGCCGCACACGCAATCAAATTGAAAAACTTCGTGCCGATAATGCAAAGTTGAAAGCAACTTTATTAAATCGTAAGAATGCCGATGCTCAGTTGAAACAACTTAAATCAATTCTCGATTTAGCAGGAACAGCTGGATATAAAGTTGTTAATGCGCGAGTCATTAGCCAAGGATCAAGCCAGTTATTTTCACAGTCAATAATAATTGATAGTGGGGCAAATGCTGGAATCAAGAAAAACATGACTGTACTTTCACAAAACGGTATTGCCGGAGTTGTGAAAGATGTTTATCCAAACACTTCTTTAGTAATGCTTGCAACTGATCCGTCCTTTAAAATTGGTGTTCGTATCGCAGGCACGCAGCAGATTGGTATTTTGACAGGTCGCGGTTCGAGTTCGGGAGCCCTGCAGTTACTCGATAATCAGACCACGGTTAAGGTGGGAGATGTTTTGCTTGCTCGCGGTAGCGTGGCGAATCGCCCCTTTGTCCCTGGGGTTCCAGTTGGTTACGTGACTTTCGTCGATAACTCTGCTGGAGAAATCGCACAAAGTGGTTCGGTCCGTTATTACACAAGCTTTTCAGGCTTAGGCGTTGTGGCAGTTGTTGTTGGTGCTCCAGTTACTAATCCTGGTGATGCCTTAGTTCCACCTAAACCAATTCCAACTCCAATTCCAACGGTCACGGTTTACGTAACTCCTTCACCGTCACCTACTAAGTAGCGTTAAATGCTAACTCGACAGATTTCACTCTCTGCCCCAATCTTTCTATTTATTTATCTTTTTCAAGAAGCGGCGATGAATCAATTTAAACTTCCGGGCGGAGGTTTTTCACTTTTCGTAATCTTCGCGCTGGTGTGGGCGATTCTAAGTACCCCTGAGATTGCTGCATTAACTGGTTTTGCTGCGGGCATAATGATGGACATGGCCCAAAATTCAGATGGGCCGGTTGGGCAATGGACTTTAATAATGATTCTCGTTTGCTATGGGGTGTCATATCTTGGCTACGGGGATGGCAATATCAGCGGAAATCCCATCGGAGTTATTTTCTTTGTCGTTAGCGCCAATTTAGCCTCTGAACTCCTTTTCATTGCAAGTGGAGCTTTACTTGGAGTTACAGTTGGCAGTTTTGGCCAGGTCTTAATAACTCTTCTCGGTAATTCCCTTTGGACCCTTGTGGTTGCACCTATCGTCTTACCCGTATTTTCATTTCTTCATAACTTTGTATTTGAAACGAGATCGGCATGAACCAACGCTCTCGCCTTAGTTTGCTAGTTGTTCAAATTTTGATTGTTTCGTTACTTGCAGCACTTTTTGGACGTCTGTTTTATCTTCAAATTGCAGCAGGACCAAAGTATCGAGACGCGGCATTAAGTATTCAAAGTAGAGATGTTGTTGCACCCGCCACTCGCGGATTAATTGTTGACTCATCAGGGGTGCCTTTGGCTCTTAATAAAGTGGGCCTAGCAATCACAATAGATCGCATCACATTAGACAAGCAGCCAGATAAAGGTGTTGAAGTACTTAAGCGGCTGGCAAAGCTTCTCAAACTTAGATACAAGGATGTTTTTACAAATACCCGTCTTTGCGGGGAGCTGCCAAAAGGGCAACGCGCAGGTTGCTGGACCGGTTCAAGATATCAACCAATCCCTATCACTAAAGAAGCCGATCCAGATGTGGCCCTTCAAATTGTGGAGCGTTCTGATCAATATCCAGGTGTGGATGCTCAACCGATATCTATTCGAAATTATCCGGGCATAGTTGGCGTAAATGGCGCACACGTACTTGGGTATGTGGGCCCACTTACTGAAAGTGATTTAGCAAAAGGAAACGGTAAGCAGTATTTTAGAAGTGAATCAATTGGCAAGGCAGGATTGGAAATCCAATACGACTCGTTTTTACGCGGGACACCTGGCATACGTACTGTCATTGTTGATCGTAAAGAAGCCATCACTCGTGAAAGTCAAAATACAAAACCAATTGCTGGCGACCATTTGGTAACAAGCCTGGATGTGCGGTTACAAGCAGCTACGGAAAAGGCTTTAGCCGATGCAGTACAGCGCGGTCGAACTAATGGATATACATCTGATTCAGGTGCAGCCGTCGTCATGGATATTAAGACGGGGCGTATTTTAGCTCTTGCTTCATATCCCACTTATGATCCCAATGCATTTGAAAAAGGCTTAACTGTCCAAGAAGCAGCTGATTTGTTTAGTGAGAAAAAGGCAGTTCCTGCGTTAAACCGCGCGCTTCAAGGTTTATTTGCCCCAGCATCAACTTTCAAATCCGTATCAGTTGTTGCCGCTGCTGCGGCAGGTTATGACTTAAACGCTGCATACAACTGCCCAGCCCAAGTACAAGTTGGAAACCGCGCATTCCAAAACTTTGATAGTAAAGACCAGGGTCGAATGAGTTTAAAGAAAGCTATCGCGGTTTCGTGTGACACCTTGTGGTACCAGATCGCTTTTGATGAATGGCTTCGCGATGGGGGATTGAGGCCAAAATCAAATCCAAATGACTATTTCTTTAAAGCAGCGCAGGCATTTCATATTCAACAAAAAGTTGGAATCGATCTTCCCTCTGAATCAACTTCGCGTTTGGCAGATCGCGCATATAAGAAGAGTTGGTTTGAGCAGAACAAAGATTTCTATTGCAACTACAAGACACGTGCTACCAAAGCGCAGCAAACGCCTTTTCTTGTTCAGTTAGCGGCCGAAAACTGCGTGGATGGTGACAAAGTGCGTGCTGGAGATGCCGTTAACTTTGCAATTGGCCAGGGAGATACAGTCCTAACGCCTTTGAAATTGACGCAGATGTATGCAGCAATTGGTAATGGTGGAACGATTTGGCAAGCAACGGTAGGTAAAGCAATTGTTAAAACCGATGGCACGGTCGTTAAGACAATCGAGCCAAAGAAGCTAGCAACACTTAATGTGGCTCCGTCAACGATTAAATTCTTGCAAGGTGCGCTTCGCGAAGTAGTAGTTAGCGGCACCGGCGCTGGAGTATTTGCTGGTTTTCCTATTGAAGTTAGCGGCAAGACCGGAACTGGTCAGGTATTTGGTCGCAATCCCAATGGAACACTTAAAGATGACACTTCATGGTTTGCATCTTTTGCCCCAAGCAAAAATCCACGATTTGCAGTGGTAATGATGGTTGGCCAAGGTGGTTTTGGTGCTTCGACTTCTGGAGTTGGTGTTCGAAAGATCTATGAAAGCATATTTGGCGTAGTTGGTAATAAAGTTGTTCCGGGAGCAGCGATTTATCCAAGTGGAAAACCGCCAACTACTTTGCCTAAAATTTCGCCGGCAACAAAGCCAAAGGGGACGCCATGAGCCAGATAGCTGCGCGTCAACGTTTATATCGACGTAGTAGAACCTCAATATTTGATGGCTTTGATCCAATATTAACTGCAGCGGTTGCTCTGCTTTTATTAATGGGAACCCTTTTGGTTTATGCAGCAACTCGCGATTGGTATGCACGCAACGGTTTAGATCCGCAGTATTACCTCAAGCGCCATGTCATCAACATTACAATCGGCGCATTTTTGGCTTATGGCACCACCGTTATTGACTATCGATTACTTCGTGCTTACACCCCGATTGTTTGGGGCCTTGGTGTCATTGGCTTGATTGTTGTTTTAATTCCTGGTCTTGGAAGCGAAGTAAATGGTGCGAAAGCTTGGATTGCATTGCCCGGTGGTTTTCAGATCCAACCGGCCGAGCTAGCAAAGATTTCAATCATCATCGGTATGTCCATGATTTTATCGGAGCGAAGTCATGACAGTAATGAACCTGGATCGCGAGATGTATTGCAAGCATTAGTAATTGCCGCAGTGCCTGTACTTTTCATTTTGCTTCAACCGGATATGGGAACAGTTTTTATCATCTCGGCTTCAGTTGTAACAATTATCGCGGTATCAGGTTCATCGACAAAGTGGGTAATTGGTCTCTTACTAATTGCAGTTCTTGGCGCAGTAGTTGCAACTAAATCTGGAGTAATTAGTGAATACCAAGTTAAGCGCCTTCAAACATTTGTTGATCCAACTGCAGATAGTCAAGGAGCAGGTTACCAATTACGACAAGCTCGAATCACGGTTGGTTCTGGTGGATTAATTGGAACTGGATTATTTAATGGCCCACAAACAAATGGTCGATTCGTACCTGAACAACAAACGGATTTTATTTTTACTGTTGCCGGTGAAGAGTTAGGTTTTCTAGGTAGCGGTTTAATCGTCCTTTTATATTTAATTATTTTGATGCGGGCCTTTTCCATTGCGCGAAGAACCAGTGATCCATTTGGACGTTTAGTGACCACCGGTGTGATCGCTTGGTATGCATTCCAGATATTTGAAAATATCGGAATGACATTGGGGCTGATGCCGATGACCGGAGTTCCGCTGCCATTCATCTCATATGGCGGATCATCCATGTTCGCCACATTGATTGGATTTGGTCTACTTCAGAACGTTCACGCTCGCTCTAGAGGCTAGTAGTTGCGATAAGTAGGTAAATTCACTCTCCATCTGCCATACTTAGGCCACATAGTTCAGCGCGGCTCGCGAATCCATCGCGGCAAAAGCCCAGCGCGAACAGGTAAGAAAAACCTAAAACAGGGATTTTTTAACGAGATAAGCGTTGTAAAAGACGCATAGAGGATTTGGTGCTATGGCGATTGAGCCTAAAACACCGCGCAAGCGTGCGGTTAAGAAGAGTTCAGCTAAAGCTGAGCCGACCGTTACTGAGGTAACGATTGAAGAACCTAAAAAGAGCGTGCGTAAGAAAGCCGCTGTCCCGGTTCCAGTATTTCAAGCAGCCCCAGAGAAGCCAGTTGCAAAAGCTGCCCGTAAAAAGGTTGAGCCAGTTGAATCGTCTAAAACTGTTGCCGCAAAGGCAGAAGTTGCAAGTGGTGAGAGCGCAACAGAGAGTGCAGATCGTGCAGATCGTAATCGCCGTCGCCGTCGTGGTGGCCGTGGTCGCCGCAAGCCAGGCGCAGATGTGGCTACAAATGAAGAGACAACCGTTGAAGGCGATGAAGAGACAACCGATAGCGAAGGCGTAACACATCGCCGTCGCCGTCGCCGTCGCGCTGCAGGAGATGCTGATGGCGTGACTCCTGGTGAAGTTATTGATGAAGATGGTGTTGCAACAGTTGTAAAGGTCCGCGAAGTTCGCGAACGACCAGCACGACCAGCACGCACTGAACGAACCGATCGTCCAGATCGAAATGATCGCCGTGGCGGACGTCGCGATCGCAATGATCGCAATGATCGTGGCCCTCGTTCAGAGTATCGCGAGCCATATCGCAAGCGCTCAACAGTGATTACTGATGGAGAGTTTTTAGCACGCCGCGAAAATGTTGATCGCGAAATGTTAGTTCGCCAGATTGCAGATCGCACGCAGATCGCGGTAATCGAAGATGGCGTTATGGTCGAGCACTACGTAAACCGTAATAGCAATGTTTCTTACGTTGGAAACGTTTACTTAGGTCGCGTACAAAACGTTCTTCCTTCAATGGAAGCTGCATTCGTTGATATTGGCAAGGGCCGAAATGCGGTCTTGTATGCCGGTGAAGTTAACTGGGATGCAGCTGGAATATCAGAGTCTGAACCACGCAAAATTGAAACCGTATTAAAGACTGGCCAACCAGTATTGGTTCAAGTAACTAAGGATCCAATTGGCCAAAAGGGTGCGCGTTTAACTAGCCAGATCTCACTTCCAGGACGTTATGTTGTTTATGTTCCTGGTGGTGGCATGTCAGGTATTTCAAAGCGTTTGCCTGAAACAGAGCGAACAAGACTTAAGGCGATTTTGAAGAACTTAATTCCTGAAGAAGCTGGCGTCATTGTGCGTACAGCAGCTGAAGGTGTGAGCGAAGAAGATTTAACTAATGATGTTGCACGTTTGAAAGCACAATGGGAAGACATCTTTGCAAAGAGTCAAAACCCTAACTTTCATCCACCAGCCGCGTTGTACCAAGAACCTGATCTTGCAGTTCGTGTTATCCGCGATATTTTCAATGAAGATTTCCGCAAACTGACAGTTCAAGGTTCAGGCGCATGGGATGAAGTCACAAACTATCTTGGCTTTATCGCTCCAGAACTGACAGCAAAGATTGAGCGGTACACAGGTACTGGAGATCTCTTTGCTGACTTTAGAGTTGAAGAGCAGTTAGCTAAGGCCTTTGATCGCAAGGTTTACTTGCCTTCAGGTGGCTCACTTGTTATCGATCGCACCGAGGCAATGATTGTTATCGACGTTAATACCGGTAAATTTATTGGCAAGGGCGGAAACCTTGAAGAGACAGTCACTAAGAACAACTTAGAAGCTGCCGAAGAGATTGCGCGCCAACTTCGTTTGCGTGACCTTGGTGGAATCGTTGTAATCGACTTCATCGACATGATTTTGGAATCAAACCGCGAGATGGTTTTGCGCCGTCTTGTTGAATGTTTGGGCCGCGATCGCACAAAGCACCAGGTAGCTGAAGTAACTTCACTTGGTCTTGTTCAGATGACTCGTAAGCGTGTTGGCCAAGGGCTGATAGAAGCTTTCTCAACTACATGTGATTCATGCAGCGGACGTGGAATTCATATTCATATGGAGCCGGTAAAGATGAAGGCCCCAATGCCTCAACTTGATGTTCCATCGTCACAGCATGAAGATGCTGAAGAAAAAGATGCCACCGAGCATGAGTTCCATGAATCTCTCAACTCAACTGATGAAGCAATTGCTGAACCAGAGGTTGAACAAGCACCAGCCGAACAGAAGCCAGCAGGTGGGCGAAAGCGCCGCCGAGCAGCCTCTTCAGGCATAATTACCGCCTGATTTGAGCCTTCGGGCACTAACAGGTAACCTTTACCCCTTAACAACACCCTAGAAGTTCGGAGTACTACAGCGTGGCAAATATCAAGTCTCAGATTAAGCGCATCAAGACCAACGAGAAGGCACGCCTTCG
>CAIJYZ010000017.1 GCA_903825015.1 uncultured Actinomycetes bacterium | reverse complement strand
CTCGGTAACAATCGTGTGAGCTAAGGCGTTAATGATTGCAACATTTGTGCCTGGCATAAGCTGCAAGTGGTGTGAGGCTTTGATTCCTGCGCTTCGAACTAGCGGAATAACACGTGGATCTATGACGATTAGCTTGGCACCCTTGCGAATCGCTTGCTTCATGCGGGAAGCAAAGACTGGGTGGGCAGAAGTTGGATTAGCCCCAATCAACATAATCACATCGCTGTGCTCAACAGATTCAAAGTCCTGGGTACCGGCCGATGTCCCAAATGCTTGACCAAGGCCATAACCAGTTGGTGAGTGGCAGACACGTGCACACGTATCTACGTTGTTATTGGCAAAAGCTGCTCGAACCATCTTTTGAACAACAAAGACTTCTTCATTCGTGCAACGTGATGAAGTGATTCCACCAATTGCATTACGCCCAGATTCAGCTTGAATTTTCTTTAGGCCAGTGGCGGCAAATGAAATTGCCTCTTCCCACGAAACTTCTTTCCATGGATCGGTAATTGAATTGCGAATCATTGGCTTAGTGATGCGATCGCTATGTGTTGCATACCCGTAAGCAAAGCGTCCCTTAACGCATGAATGGCCTTCGTTAGCGCCGCCCTCTTTATAGGGCACCATGCGCACAAGCTTGTCGCCGCGCATCTCAGCCTTAAATGAGCAACCAACTCCGCAATAAGCACACGTTGTAATTACTGAAGAAGTTGGTGCGCCGATTGTTAATAAAGTTTTTTCAGTTAACGCGCCAGTTGGGCAGGCCTGAACACAGGCGCCACACGAAACACATTCGCTTTCGATAAATGATGTGCCCGATGACGATACGCGCGCTTCAAAGCCGCGATTTTCAATTGTTAGCGCGAAAGTTCCTTGAACCTCATCGCAAGCGCGAACGCAGCGATTACAGACAATGCACTCAGTTGAATCAAATGTAAAATAAGGATTTGATTCATCTTTTTTCAAATCTAAATGCGTGGAAGTTGCCGCATACCGGCTTGTGGCAATGCCAATCTTTTTTGCTACTCCATGTACTTCGCACTCATCCCCCGTTGCACAATCTGTAGGGTGATCTGAAAGGTAGAGCTCCATAACGCCTTTGCGTAGACGATCAAGCTTTTCTGATTGGGTAATAACTTTAATTCCCTCGGCAACCGGTGTTGTACATGAAGATGGCGTTCCATTACGGCCATCTACCTGAATCACGCATAAGCGGCATGAACCAAAAGCTTTCAATCGATCGGTTGAACATAATTTTGGAATATCGATACCAGCCACTAAAGCTGCGCGCATGATTGAAGTATCTGCAGGCACTGTTACGGATTGGCCGTCAATTTCCAGTGTCACTTGCTCTAGCTTTGCGCTGGCTGGAGTTCCGAAATCATGTTCGTGAATCATTGTCATCGTCGATTCACCTCTCCAGTGAAATCTTCGGGGAAGTTAATCATGGCACTTTTTACCGGCATTGGCGTCAAACCACCCATGGCACATAGCGAACCATCGGTCATTACTTCGCATAAATCCAGCAAAAGCTTCTTATTCTCTTCAACTTTAACGCCTTGGATAATCAAGTCGATGGTTTCAACGCCGCGAGTAGATCCGATTCGACAAGGTGTGCACTTTCCGCAGGATTCAATGGCGCAAAAGGCCATTGCAAAGCGGGCTTGTTGAGCCAAATCAACGGAGCTATCGAATACAACGATTCCTCCATGTCCCAACATTCCACCGGCGGCAATCATGGATTCGTAGTCAAGAGATGTCGCAAATTTATCAGTGCCAAAATATGCACCGAGTGGTCCACCGATTTGAACAGCTCGAATTGGTGAACCGCTTAAAGTGCCTGCACCATATCCATTAACAATTTCTTCGATGGAAATTCCAAATGGTTTTTCAACGATTCCGCCACGTTTAATATTTCCAGCCAGCTGAAAAACTTGGGTTCCAAGAGAGCGACCAACACCGCGTGCTTTGTATGCCGCGGCTCCGTCGGCCATAACTGCAGGAATCGTAGAAAGTGTGAGTACATTGTTTATGACCGTTGGTTTACCAAATAAACCTTCAATTGCTGGAAGCGGTGGCTTTGCACGAACAACTCCGCGCTTGCCTTCAAGGCTTTCAAGCATTGCGGTTTCTTCACCGCAGACATATGAACCAGCGCCTGCACGTATCTTGAGTTCGAAAGCAAATTTACTTCCAAGCACCGAACTTCCAAGTAATCCAAATGCATGCGCGGCATCAATTGCCTTTTGCAATGTAGCAATCGCGTATGGATATTCAGAGCGAAGATAAACGTAGCCACGTGTTGCACCTACTGCTACTGCAGCAATGGTCATACCTTCAATTAATGTATATGGATCGCCTTCAATTAACATTCGATCTGCAAAAGTTCCGCTGTCGCCCTCATCGGCGTTGCAACAAATGTATTTCTGTTCACTTATCGCACCGGCAACGGTCTTCCATTTAATACCTGCCGGAAAACCTGCCCCACCACGTCCGCGCACACCGGATTCTGTTACTTCATCAATAATCTCTGAAGAGCTCATTGAGATTGCTCGACGCAAGCCAACCAATCCCCCGTGTGCTTCGTAGTCGGCAATTGAAAGTGGGTCAATGATTCCAACGCGTTTGAAAGTAACGCGATCTTGGCTAGCTAACCATTCAATCTTCTCAGTTTCCCCGAGGGATAACTCATGGACTCCGCCATGTATGAAATCGGCAGCAATTAATGAATCAATGTCATCAACGCTTACGGGTCCATAAGCAATTCGCCCCTTTTCAGTTTCAACTTCCACCATGGGTTCTAGCCACAGCGCGCCACGTGAACCATTACGGATAATTGTTGCACCACTGACTTTGGCGGCAATCGCTTCTGCTACTAAGTCGGCACCAACTGAGATTGCTGCACTGTCACCAGGTACGTAAATCTTCATCGGCGAGCCTTTGCGATTTTATCCAGTGAGGCGCGACCAATAATGCATCCATTAACCATCGCCGATGGTCCAAGTGCGCAGTTTCCGTAGCAGTAACCATCATGAACTTCATCACCGAACTTGGCCTTGACCTGCTTCTCTAAATCACGTGAGCCAACGGCCTGACATGCTTCTGCTACGCAAACCGAAATCTGATTATCACCTGGCGCAGACGTTAAAAGATCATGGTAAAAAGTTAATACCCCATGAACATCTGCCCGAGATTTATTGAAATAGTCTGCAACTAAACCCACGGCTTCTTTATCTACATAGCCAAACTCTCTTTGAAGAGCTTGGAGCGCAAGCAGAACAGGGCCTTCTTCATCGCGCAGGGTCGCAAGAACTACTAACGCTGCATCTTTTGACCATGGCGCGAATGACATTAGAAGAGTCCGACTACCTTGCCATCGATGTAATCGATGCGCTCTGCTGCTGGAACTTTTGGTAGACCAGGCATTGTCATGATTTCTCCGCAGATCATCACAATAAATTCAGCACCGGCTGAAAGCTTAACTTCGCGGATATTGATTGAGTGCCCACTAGGTGCACCGCGCAAAGCCGCATCAGTACTAAAGGAGTACTGCGTTTTTGCCACACAAATTGGGAAGTGACCATAACCAGATGCTTCTAGCTCTTTGAGCTTTAAGCGCACCTTTGCATCGGCAGTAACCTCTTTAGCTCCATAAATCTTGGTAGCAACTTTATTGATTTTCTCCCATAGTGAATCTTCATCCTCATAGACAAAAGTCATTTCTTGAGGTTGCTCACACAATTCGACTACGGCATGAGCTAAATCTGCAGCTCCCTTGCCACCATCGGCCCAGTGCGTTGCAAGAACGATCTTTACGCCAAGTGCTTCAACACGGCTGCGAAGAAGTTCAACTTCTGCTGCAGTATCACTTGTGAAGTTGTTAATTGAAACAACCAATGGAAGGTTGTAAACCTTAGTGATGTTGTGGATATGACGCTCTAGATTTACTAAACCAGCTTCTAGCGCTGGCAAGTTTTCATCGGTAATTGTCTTTAGATCTGCGCCACCGTGATATTTAATCGCGCGAATCGTTGCAACTAATACACAAGCAGATGGACGAATCCCTGATTTACGACATTTAATATCGATGAACTTCTCTGCGCCAAGATCTGCACCAAAGCCAGCTTCAGTTACAACGTAATCCGCTAACTTCATGGCAGATGTTGTTGCAACAACAGAGTTACAACCATGTGCAATATTGGCAAATGGTCCACCATGAATAAATGCTGGGGTATTTTCTAGAGTTTGAACTAAGTTTGGCTGGAAAGCATCTTTGAGAATAACTGTCATTGCGCCTTGAGCATTTAATTCGCAGGCAAGTACAGGAGTCTTATCGCGCTTATATCCAACAACAATTTTGCCAATCTTCTCTTTCAAATCTTCGATGGATGTTGCAAGGCAGAAAATCGCCATGATTTCAGAGGCTACGACAATGTCGAAACCATCACTGCGTGGATAACCATTACCAACGCCGCCAATAGATTGAATGATTTCGCGCAAGGCACGATCATTCATATCGATTACGCGCTTCCAAGTAACACGTCGGATGTCGATCGCTAACTCATTTCCATGGTGGATATGGTTATCGACAAGGGCAGCAAGTAAGTTGTTTGCAAGGGCAATTGCATTGAAATCGCCAGTGAAGTGCAGGTTAATATCTTCCATGGGAACAACCTGGGCGTAACCGCCACCAGCTGCTCCGCCTTTCATGCCAAAGACTGGACCAAGGGATGGTTCGCGCAGAGCAATCATCGCGTTTTTTCCAATATGACGCAGTGCATCGCCAAGACCAACAGTTGTAGTTGTCTTGCCCTCTCCTGCAGGGGTTGGACTAATAGCAGTTACCAAAATTAACTTAGAATTATCGCGTTTTGGCAGGGCGGTGAGATATTTCAGATTTACCTTTGCTTTATATTTTCCATAAGCCTCTAGGTGATCTGCATCAATTCCTAAGCTTGCACCGATCTCGGTGACTGGCTTCATGGTTGCAGCTTGTGCAATTTCGATATCTGACATTTTTATCCCTTAGCCTGACGTATGGCGCTTGTGAGCGCAGGTATTACTTGGTGTAAATCACCGATAATTGCGTAATCTGCATAACCTAGAATTGGTGCTTCTGGATCTGTATTGATTACAACAATTGTCTTGCTGTTCTTCATTCCTGCTATATGTTGCATCGCTCCTGAAATTCCAGCGGCGATATAAAGATCTGGTGCAACTTTTGTGCCAGTTTGTCCAACTTGCTCTGCATGTGGACGCCAACCCGAACTGGTTACTACGCGAGAACAACCAACTGTTCCACCAAGCAATGATGCGAGTTCTTCAATCTGACCAAAACCTTCTGGTCCGCCAACTCCACGACCACCTGAAACAATAACTTTTGCATCGGTCAACGTTACGCCGCCTTTAGATTCGCCCGCATCGCGACTTAAAACTTTAACTGCGTAATCTTGTGGTTGCAATGCTGGTTCAAATTCATTTACTACTGCTGCATTTCCATTGACAGATTCTGGCTCGGTAGAAAATGCAAGAATCGTTGCAATCAAAAGTTCGGCGTGAACATTTGCCGATTCAATAAGGTTTCCCGCCCAACGTGCACGAAGCACATGGTGTGGAGCGCCCAAAGTGATCTCTGAACATTCAGCAGCCATAGGCAGATCAAGAAAAGCTGCTAAGTGTGCCAGCTGTTCATTTCCGCGTGGGCTTCCGGCAGCTAATACCGCGGCAGGCTTTAGTTTTTCAACTAAATCTTTTAATGCCCGCCCTGATGCCATCGGTGTGTAATCGGTGATGTTGGCATGGGATGCAACGTGCAAGAGCTTTGCACCGTATTCTCCGACGATGCCAGCTAGCGCGGCGCCTTCTTTACCAATGACTACAGCTTCTACATCTTGCCCCAATTTACGGGCGGCAGTGAGCGCGCGAAGTGAGAGTTGGTCTAGTTCGCCGCGATCGTGATCTACGAGTACAAGAATCATTAAAACGCTCCAATCTTTTTCAAAACATCTACCAGAGCATCTACTCCCTCAACGCCTTTTCCAAGAACCTCAGCACCTTTAGATTTTGAAGGCGCTAATGCCAAATTAACTTTCTCTAACTTTGGAACGCGGGCTTCGGCCTTTTTCATATCTACTGGCTTTTTGCGAGCTTGCATACGACCAGGCACTGATGGATAGCGCGGAATGTTTAGGCCATCTCGTACAGTGACGATTGCAGGAAGTGCAACTTCGTAATGTTCGCGACCTGTAGCAACTACGCGATCACATACAGCCACGCCATTTTCAACCTTCATCGATTTAACGTTAGTGATGATTGGACGGTTGAGAGCATGTGCAACACGGATATGGATTTGATAGCCCGCGCTGTCAGCAGATTCAGCACCAAAGATAATTAAGTCAAACTTAGTTTCTTCGGCATTGATTGCATCAACTAATGCGGCGGCAGTTCCCTGTGGGTCCCACTCTTGTCCATCAGTTTCCAGCAACACCGCACGGGTTGCACCGATTGCTAACTGTGAACGAAGTTGTTCTTCAGCATCACTTGGTCCAAGAGTCAGAAGTGTGAGTGTTCCTCCCATTTGTTCAACAAGTTGAACACCGGCTTCAACAGCGTTTTCTTCGTGAGGACTGATACCAAAACCAAGATGTTTGGTTTCAATGTCACGAGAATCTGGAGTCAAAATCAATGTGCCGCCAGCTAGCGGAACGCGTTTTAAACAGACAAGTACATCCATTAGCCAAGGATCCGTTCATTTGATGGGTCAAATACAGGTGTAGAACCAACTTCAGCGATTGAACATGGATAGTGCTCACCGAGATATTCGACAATGAACTTGTTTCCAGCAACAGCTAAATCGGTTGGTAGGTAAGACATCAGGATGTGCTTACCAAGTGAAGGAGCAGAACCAGCACTTGTTACATATGAACGTCGTCCATGTGCATCAGTGATTGGTTGCTTATCGAGGGTAAGAATTGGTTCGTTACCCATCATGTAGCGCTTTACGCCAGTTGATGATGTGTGGTCATCAACAAATAAAGTACACAGCATGGCAACGGGCTTTTCTGCGCGGTGCTTGACATGGGCTTCTTTACCAATGAAATCAGCTTCCTTTAACTTCGGACTCTGCATTCCAGCTTCAACTACGGTGTATTCAGTTTCAAGCTCTGGTCCATATGCGCGGTAGCACTTTTCAAGACGACCAGTTGTTCCATATACACCGATTCCAACTGGAATCATTCCGTGGTTCTTTCCGGCTTCCCATAACGCGTCCCAAAGTGCTGCGCCATCGGCCATCGGTACGTAGAACTCCCAGCCAAGATCTCCAACGTATGAGATTCGAGATGCAAGAACTTTTATGCCCTTGATGTCAATCTCTTTGCATGTGCTGAACTTGAATGCTTCATGGCTCATATCTGCAGTTGTCACTGCCTGAACAATCGCGCGAGCATTTGGTCCCCACACGCCAAGAGTTGTGTAGTCAGAAGTAAGATCTTTAATTGTTGCAGAGCCATCTGCTGGCAATAAATCTGCAAACCATTTCTTATCGGCCATACCGTGTGCACCACCCGTGACAACACGGAAGTGATCGGTATCAAGGCGCATGATTGTTAAGTCTGATTTGAATCCACCATTTGGGCCAAGGACTGGTGTGTAAACAACACGGCCAATTGCTACATCCATTTGGCGTAGGGCTGCCTTTTGCACAACAGCTAATGCCGATGGACCAGTGATATCAAAGTATGCAAAGGCAGTTAAATCAACGATGCCTGCGGTTTCGCGCATTTGTAAGTGCTCGGCGTTGATAATTGGAGACCACCAACGTGATTCCCATTCTGCAGCACGTGGCATAACTTTGTCGCCAAACTTTGCAACAAGATCTTTATTGCACTCATACCAGAATGGACGTTCCCATCCAGCAGTTTCATAGAACACTGCGCCAAGTGCTAATTCGCGTTCGTAGTATGGAGAAAGACGGACCTTTCGATTTGATTCGTACTGTTCATTTGGATGAACAATTCCGTAAGTCTTATTAAACGATTCAGCAACGCGTGCCTTGATGTGCTTATCTTCCTTATGGTGTTCGTGGAAACGCGCAATATTAGAAGAGTGCAAATCGATTTCGGAATCTCCAAGAACCATCCATTCAGCTACAGATTTTGCAGTGCCTGGACCTTCCTTAATCCACACTGCGGCAACTGACCACAAGTTTTTAACTTCAGGAGTCTCACCTAGTACCGGCATTCCATCTGGTGTGTAAGAAAGGATTCCGTTAATTGCATACTTTTCACGCACATTTTCATCACCAACAATTGAAGGCATTAATTCAAATGCATGTTCATCTTCGGTATCAAAATCTGCTTGAGTAAATGCAAACTCAGTTGGTGACAATGCAGCAGTTGCATTTGAAGGCAGATCATCTGGTGTATAAAGAATTGGGCGGTGAGCATAAGAACCGATTTCAAGACCGGTTCCATGTTGGCGCTCGTACATGAACACATCCATGTCACGAACAATTGGCCATTCAATATCACCCTTAGTGTCTTTAAAGAATGGAACTGGTCCAATGTCTTTCATCTGGTGAACTGCAGGTGTAAGTGGAATGTGTGCACCGGCCATCGCAGCAAGCTTTGGAGACCAGCAACCAGTCGCGATAACTACGTACTCGGCTTCAATTGTTCCTTGGTCTGTAACAACTGCTTTAACTTTCCCATTTTCAACGGTGATATCCATAACTTCAATATTTGCAAATGATTGCAGTGCACCCATTTCTTGGGCTTTTTCGCGCATGATTGTTCCGGTACGAAGAGAGTCAACTACGCCCACAGTTGGCTGGTAGTAACCACCCACAATTACAGTTTCATCAATGTAAGGCACGAGCTCTTTTACTTGGGCAGGAGTAAGGATTTGACCACCATCAATTCCCCAAGACTTAGCCGAAGTAATGCGACGTGCAAGTTCTTGCATGCGCTCTTGATTACGTGCAACTTCGATTCCACCTGTTTCAGTGAATGTTCCAAACTCTTTGTATTGGCGCATACTCTCTGCCGTAATTGCCGTCATCTCTTTAGAGTGATCGACTGGAAAAATAAAGTTAGATGCGTGACCCGTTGATCCCCCAGGATTTGGAAGTGGACCTTTATCAATCTGCACAATGTCAGTCCAACCTAACTTTGCTAGGTGGTAAACCATTCCATTGCCGACAATTCCAGCGCCAATAACAACGCACTTTGCCTTTGCAGGTAACTTACTCATAGCTTTATTTCCCTTTTTTTAGTTGGTGGTGGTTATAAAGATTTGCGAATTTCGGATTCAAAACCTTCAACGTGATCTTTCATCGCCTTCGATGCTGCTTTTGGATCATTGCTTGCAATTGCCTCTAACAAAGCTCTGTGTTCGATAATTGCATCGGCTAAGTGTTCAACGCGATCAAGGGCCAGAAACCAAATACGAAGTGCATGCGCGTAATAGTTATCTAGGGCCGATGTAAGAAACTCATTGTGCGTACATTGGTAAATATGGTGGTGAATTCGTTGATCTAAACCGATCAACGTTGGCATATCCAAATCTCCCTTTATCCCGGCAATCTCTTCGATGAGAGATTCGGTGATCTCTTTATCGGCAGCCGTTGATCTTGTTGCTGCAAGTTCGGCAGCTTTGATTTCAAGGACGGCGCGTGTTTCAGATAGCTGCGAAAGATTTGCAACATCCACGCGTGAGACAAACATTCCACGACGTGGATACACCTCAATGAGTTTTTCATTTGCTAGCGAGCGCAACGCCTCACGAATGGGTGTTCGCCCCATCTTCAATCTGACCATTAACGCGCTTTCACTTATTAAAGATCCAGGTTCAAGTTCTAAGGTGATAATCATTGAACGGATACGGCTATAGGCCTGCTCTGACAAGGAGTTGCTCTCTCGGGCAAGTATGTGGATGGCCTGGCTCACAGTAGAGATGATATATCAGTGATATACCAATGCCTAGAGGCGCGAGCGCCTAACTTTGCCCCTTAGTAATACTTAGTAAATAGCCACGCTGAAGCACCAAAGCCCACGGTCAAGATGAGCGCCCGATATACAGCGGCAGGCATCTTGGAGGCATAACGGCCCCCATAAGTTCCCCCAATGTTCGCACCGATCAGCAGGGCGAAGGTTGCTGGCCATACCGCTTTGCCGCTGAAGATATAAATAATGTTTGAAAATAGCGAAGTCCATCCGACGATCAGGTTTTTAGCCGTGTTGAGCGTCTTGGGATCTCGGCGGATATCTCGGGCAAGCACGGCTATAACCATCACACCTTGACCAGGTCCAAAGTAACCGCAGTACAGACCACTAGCTGCGATTCCAATCTTTTCCACCAATGCATGGCGAGCCCCACGATCGGGCTTGGGTTTGATGAGAAAAGTCAGGCTGGCACCGAGTAATAGAAATGGCACCATCTTTTCAAAGAGTCCGGGTGGCACATTGAGCAACATAAATGCACCAGTACCAGAAAATATGACCGAGATAAGAATAAGTTTTCTATATTGACGAAAATAATCACGCATTTGATGGCGAACAGAAATCAGAGCAAAGAAATTTGCCGGAGTTACCCCGAGTGCATTTGAAATCGCTGCACTTACCGGTGACATTCCAGTTGCAAGTAAGACTGGATATGAAATAACCGATGCTCCCCCGGCCATTCCGTTGATTCCACCGACAACTACTCCAACGAGGCCGATGAATAGGTACTCGAGCATTGGGCAACCATACAATGTGTGCATGGCATTAGATATAGAGATTCGCTACTTTGCTGCTGCGCGCGCCGCAGCTGGTGCAGATTCTGTGCGTGTTAATCCCGCAACTTTGTCATTGATTCTAACCGAACTTGGTGAGAGCAATCCTGCGCTCGCACACGTTATTGCTCAATGTTCATTTCTTGTTGATTCTATTGCTGCGACTGATTTAAATATGCATGTCAATGCTGGAAGTATTATTGATGTACTTCCACGTTTTGCCGGTGGCTAACCGCCGATTGCAGACATTGGGCGTGCAGGTGCAATAAATGATGGATCGTTGATTCCGTGGCCTGGCAATTTACTAATAACTGTTTTCTGAAAACGGGCGGCGATTTCTGCACGTTTTGAAGCGTCATCGCGGTTTTCATCGCGTAACACTTTACGAACATCAACTTCTTCATTTGAAAATAAACAGCTGCGCAGCTGTCCATCAGAGGTTAAGCGCAAGCGGTCGCAAGCACCGCAAAAGGGGCGTGTAACACTTCCGATAATGCCAACCGTTGCTTTTGTGCCGTTAATAAAGAACTCTTCGGCTGGCGATGAACCACGGCCATCAACTGGCGTTAGTGTGTAGCGGGTCGAAAGCTCTGCATAAATCTGATCGGCGCTAACCATCGTTGCTCGATCCCAGATTCCTCCTGCATCTAGCGGCATCTGCTCGATGAAACGAAGTGAGTATTCATTCTCAAGAGCCCATTCCAATAGCGCTGGAGACTCATCATCATTTATTCCCTCGAGTAAAACGCTATTAATTTTAATTGGAAACAAACCAGCGGCCTTTGCCGCATGCAATCCCTCAATGACATCGTTAAATCGATCACGATAAGTAAGTTTCTTAAATCGTTCGCGATCTAACGTATCAAGGCTGACATTGATTCGATTAAGTCCAGCCTTAGCTAAGGGTTGTGCTAACTCCTTAAGGCGCAATCCATTGGTCGTTAACGTTAAGCGCGGAGCGTTGGCGATACCGGCAATGCGATCAACAATTTCGACAATATCTGGTCGAAGTAATGGTTCGCCACCAGTCAATCGAACTTCATCGATTCCCTGACTAACTGCAACTTCAATAATCGTAAGTAGCTCATCGGTAGTTAATAAATCATCGTTTGGAATCCATGCGGCAAAATCATGGGGCATGCAATATGTGCAGCGCAATGAACATCGATCAGTGAGCGAGACGCGCAAGTTTCTATGCTTGCGTCCATAAGTATCAACTAACTGGCTCATGCGCAGTTAACCCACTCATCACTGCCATCAGTGAATTTCTGATACTTCCAAATTGGTAAATTCTCTTTAACGGCATTAACGATTGCAGAACATGCATCAAAGGCAGCTTGGCGGTGGGCTGCAGAAACAGCCACTGCAAAGGCGGTCTCACCAATTGCGATTTCTCCAAAACGATGTGCCACGGCGGCTTTTTCTATATCGAACCCTGCAATAACTTTTTTGGTAATTAATTCAATTTGCTGTTCAGCAGTTGGATGGATCTCATACGAAAGCGCTGCAACTTCTTTGCCACTATCGTGGTTACGAACATCGCCCGAAAAAGTAACTACTGCCCCACTTTTCGGATCAGCCACCATCATTGACAGTTCGGCGGTGTGTACGGGTGCCTCTGTCACAACTGCATAAACAAGTGATGGCATTAGTGATCCTTACCATCAAGTTGATCCAAGATGTGCCCAGCCAATCGCTCGATGATAATCAGACCGTCCGCAACTGCGCCTTGAGAACCTGGAAGATTAATTATTAGAGATATTCCATTTGTGCCGACAATGCCGCGCGTTAAATCAGAGGTTGGAACCTTCTCCCGCGAAGAAGCCCGCAGAGCTTCTGCAAAGCCTGGAATCAATTTTTCAATAAATGGCGCGGTGGCTTCAGGAGTCACATCCGTTGGCGATACACCTGTTCCACCGGTTGTAACAATCAAACGTGTTTTATTTGCAAGGGCCATTGTGATCTGTTCGCTGATTAAATTAATCTCATCTGCAACAATAAATGGACCGGAAACTTCATAACCCAAGATTTTTAAACCTTTGGCAAGTGATTCACCACTTAAATCGGCATACTCACCGCGTGATGCTCGATTACTTGCGGTGATTACAACTGCAGAGCGCGTACTCACCCGCGCTTCCAATCGCCATTCTTTCCGCCAGATTTTGAATCAACATGCACTGCGCTAATTTCAGCCGCTGGATCCAAGGCCTTAATCATGTCAATAATGGTTAATCCTGCAACGCTAACTGCGGTGAGTGCTTCCATCTCGACGCCTGTGCGATCGGATGTGATTACTTGCGACTTAATATCAACACCTGAATCAGTAATCGCCAGCTCGATTGAGATTTTATTAATAGCGATTGGATGACATAGCGGAATCAATTCACTAGTTTTCTTGGCTGCCATGATTCCTGCAATGCGAGCAGTGGATAGAACATCACCTTT
>CAIJYZ010000016.1 GCA_903825015.1 uncultured Actinomycetes bacterium | reverse complement strand
CCACGAAGGCCTTTTAACTTGGCTTTATAAGTAGCTAATTCAGCTTTATTTGGCAGAACTCCGTGAATAAGTAAATGCGCAACTTCTTCGAATTCACAGTTAGCTGCAAGATCTGCGATGTCGAAGCCGCGATAGTGAAGATCATTTCCGCTTTTACCAACACTGCACAGTGCTGTGTTTCCAGCCGGTACTCCAGAGAGTGCTACGGATTTCTTAGCTTTAAATTCAGCCACTTACTCTTTCCCTAAATACTTATCTAACGCCTTTTCATATTCGTAATAA
Organism: uncultured Actinomycetes bacterium; assembly: GCA_903825015.1. Taxonomy (GTDB): domain Bacteria; phylum Actinomycetota; class Actinomycetes; order Nanopelagicales; family Nanopelagicaceae; genus Planktophila. The sequence goes on along the minus strand of CAIJYZ010000016.1, from coordinate 2,597 downwards.
TTGATTCGCTCATAGAGTTCTTCACGCGTCTGCATCGTGTCAAGCAATTTACTCTGCGTGCCCTCTCTGCGAATGGTTTCATAAACGTTTTCTGCAGCCTTATTCATGGCTCTAAAAGCTGACAATGGATACAAAATTATCGATACGCCATTTGCGCCAAGTTCATCTCGAGTAAACAATGGAGTCAATCCAAACTCGGTAATGTTGGCAAGAATTGGCTTAGAAACTGCGGCGCTAAATTTCTTGTAATCCTCAAGAGTTCGAATCGCTTCAGGGAAAACTAAATCTGCGCCTGCTTCAATATAAGCATGAACACGTTCGATAGCTGCAGCAATGCCTTCAATTGCGATTGCATCAGTGCGGGCCATGATTTGAAAATCATCATCGGTACGCGCATCAACTGCAGCCTTAATGCGATCCACCATTTCAGCCGCTGTGACAACTTCTTTATTTGGGCGATGACCACAGCGCTTTGCACCGACCTGATCTTCGATGTGCATGGCAGCAGCGCCAGCTTTAATTAATTCCTTAACAGTGCGCGCGATATTAAATGCCGATGTTCCGAAACCCGTATCGGCATCAACTAGCAAGGGCGTATCGCAAACGTTGGTAATGCGACGAACATCAATTAGTACATCTTCTAGGGTTGTTATCCCAAGATCTGGAATACCCATAGAGCCGGCTGCAACACCCCCACCAGATAAGTAGATGGCACGGTAACCGGAACGTTTGGCTAGCAATGCATGGTTGGCATTAATGGTTCCGATAATCTGCAGAGGCTTTTCATGGCTTAATGCCTTTTTAAATCTAGCTCCAGCAGATGTACTCACAGGATGAGTCTATAGGGGTCATATTTGCTGGCAAATAGGCTTACTCTATGTAGTTGAAAGTTCAACTACTTCCATGTACGCTCGGGCCATGTCAAAGATGCCCGCGCTCTATATTGGTCATGGCGCTCCCATGTTGTTGGACGATCCACTGTGGAGTTCACAACTGCGCGATATCGCTGGAAAGATTGAAAAACCAAAAGCGATTGTCATGGTTAGTGCCCACTGGGAATCTGAACCAATCACATTAAGTAACCCAGCAGCAAACTCTCCTCTTGTTTATGATTTCAGCGGATTTGATAGAAAGTTTTACGAGATGACGTATAACTCTCCCGATGCAACGCAAATCAGCGACCTCGTTGCATCCATGATGCCTGATACCGAACCGGTCTATCAATCAAATCGTGGCCTTGACCACGGTGCTTGGGTTCCACTGCGCGTTATGTATCCCGATGCCGATATTCCTGTTGTACAGATGTCCATGCCTACTAGTGATCCTGCGAGGTTGCTCGAATTAGGAAAGCGTTTACAACCTCTTCGCGAAAAGGGTGTTCTTATTATTGGCTCTGGCTTTATGACTCACGGACTTCGTTATCTGCGCAATTGGCGCAGCGATGCAGATGCACCAACATGGTCCAGTGAATTTGATGCGTGGGCTGCGCATGCTTTAGCTAATGGTGATGTCGACACGCTTTCAAATTACAAAGAGCTTGCTCCTGGAATGCCATATGCCCATCCAACAGTCGAACACTTCACTCCGCTCTTTATTACTTTAGGTGCAGCCACTGCTGCCGATGTTGCGCCAGAAACCCTTATAGATGGCTACTTTATGGGCCTAAGCAAGCGCTCAATTCTTGTTGCATAAAGAAACTCCCCCAGTTGCCTGAGGGAGTTTCTAAACTAACGTGTTAGCGGCTAAATGCTGCCAAGTGATTGAAAGAACCTGCAAGCAAGCGATCCATCATCAACTTCATATCTGCTGGCATTGGTGAACCTAAATCATTTTGTAAGTCAGCGATATCAAGGTTTTCAATCTCAACACCTACTGAATATGCGGCCCAAATATCTGTGGAACCCTTTGCAGTCAGACTCTTGTACAAAGACTGCAGTGTTGCATCACGGAATACTCCAGGTGCGCGAGTAGTTGTTGGGTTGAAGTAGTTGTAGGTCTTTAGTACTACCGCTACTTGATCCATATGGTTCTGTTCGGCCCGTGCAATATTTGCAAATTTTGAGGAAGTTACATTTGCTGCAAAGTACATGTACACATCGTGGGCCAACTTCTCTTCTTCAACTAAGTACTGTAGTTGCAGTTTTTGTGCTGTTGTTGGCTTGGTAGCTGCATTTGCCATTGGGGCGAAACCAACTGCAGCGATTACTGCCATTGCTACTGCTGCTTTGAAACTTCTCTTGATTGTCATGATGTTTCCAACTATCTGAAAGCTATTTAATCAACGAATTGTTGATTTCTTGCTTTACAACTACACAATGAACCTAAGTGATTGATGAAGATAGAGAACTGGCTGAGAACTGCTTGTGATTTAAAGCCACGGGGGCTCACTATTGAAACTATGTGACCCACAGTACTTATTACATAAAAAACCCCGCTAATCACTGGGATTAGCGGGGTTTTTATTAACTATTTAATTGCGGCTTATGAGCAACCAGATGTGTTTCCGCATCCTTCGCTTACATAACATGCACCAGACATTCGCATCTTTACGCCACATGTCATACATAGTGGTGCATCTGCTTTAACACCAGAGAGTG
>CAIJYZ010000015.1 GCA_903825015.1 uncultured Actinomycetes bacterium | reverse complement strand
GGGTTGTGAACAGAGAAGATAATGATCAGAGTCTTCTCTTTGCGGTATGGGTCAAGGTATGCAGATTCTGGAACTGGTAGCAGTTTCATATCTGATTCATGGATTGACTGAAAACCACGAATTGAAGAACCATCAAACATCAAACCGTCAGTGAAGACAGCTTCGTCAAATGATTCAACAGGTACGTTGAAGTGGTGCTGGATTCCAGGAAGATCTGTAAAGCGAACATCAACGAGCTTTACATCTTCCTTCTTAATAAATGCAAAAATTTCTGCAGAGTTCTTAAACATGCTTCTCCCAATTCACATGGATACATTTAGATGTGTATCAGCGCAGAATTTCTCGACTTTGAGCCCTCTGCTTCTGTGGCCAAGAATAAGTCGCTAAGGGCCCTGTGGCCTAACCCTTCTGTTACAGCCATGTTAAGAATTTCCAAGCCAGTAGGCTTACCCCATGAGTTACGCATTCATCCGCACCACATACGGCCGCCGCCTAGCTGCCGTGTCCCTTGATTGGCTGGCCTGTTATGCGATTGTGGCCGCTCTAAGCGGAGGTATTGGGAAGATGGACCCAAACCACTCACTCTTGGTTCTTGCCTTGTTCTTTGCCGAGGTCTGGATTCTTAGCGCCCTCCAAGGTGCAACTTTGGGCCACCGAATCTTTGGAATCAAGATTGTTCGCTTCGAGGACGGGGGATTGATCACACCAGTTCAGGCATTAATCCGCACAACGTTATTGGTATTAGTTGTTACGGCCGTGACTTTTGATGACGATGGCCGTGGAATCCACGAACGAGTGAGCGGATCGGTTCTAACTAGAAGTTAACGCATCTTTGGTGCGCGAGTTGGCATGGGACCCTTTGGAATTGGCATAGATAGACCGCCAACTGCTTTTAGTCGTGCACGAACTTCACGCATTTGATGCGCAGTTAATTTCTTAGGCTGTTTTTGAAGATGCTTTTGAAGTTTACGAAGCGAAACTTGACCTTGTTCATCGCCAATGATTACTTCAATAACTGGAACGCCTGGCGCAAATCGTTCAGTTTTCTTATGTTCATCCTGTAGCAACTGGCGCACGGTATTAAATGAACCCTCGCCAGTTAATACGATTCCGGCACGACCAACACTGCGATGGACCATATCTTGGTTACGTGAAACTGCAACAGCAGGAGTAGTCGTCCAACCTTTGCGAATCGCCATCAACACACTTGCGCCAGCGCCGATCTGACCTTCAATGGAAGAGTAAGCGGCACGACCTGCGATACGAGTAAAGAGTAAAAGTGTTACAAGAAAAGACAGCGGCAAGAAAATAAAACCAACATAAACTGGGTGACTGACTATTAATCCAATACCAATTCCCACGGCAAATGTTGCAATGAAGGTAGCGATTAAGGTTGATCCAATCCACGGCTTTACCTGCTTGGTGACCGAATAAGCATCACGGAAAGTTTGAAAGCGTGGGGTCTTAATCTTCTTTTCTTTAGCTTTTCTCTTAAACATGTCTTTAGTTTAGTGGGGCAGGGGCCGTTCCTCCAAGGCGGGCAGGCGCCCAACGCTGGCCCACATGGCTATCGGGATAGTTATCTTGGACTTGATGCAACATGCCAAGCAAAGTTTCGCGAAGATTTAGTTCACACGCTTCAACATCGTCGCCACGTTCATAAAAAATCGGCTCCCCGAAACAAACCGTTACGGGGTAGCTTTTTCGGCGAAGATCTCGCTTTACACCTTTAGTCCAAATTCGCTGGCTGCCCCAAATAATTGTAGGGATAATCGGCACTCCGGCACCCATAGCTAAACGGACTGCGCCTGATTTAAGACCTTTAATTTCAAATGATGTAGAGACAGTGCCTTCAGGAAAGATTCCAATTATTTCCCCGGCTTTTAAAGCACGAAGAGCGGCTACAAATGATGCCGAACCATTGCTGCGATCAACGTTGATGTGGTGCATACCGCGCATCAGCGGACCAGCTAACTTGTTATCAAATACTTCTTTCTTTGCCATGAAACGTACATAGCGTCCGGCAGGCAAGGCTGCTGTTCCAGTAATTGCAAAATCTAAATAACTGACGTGATTGATTGCAAGAATTGCGCCATCCTTGCGCGGAATATTTTCTTCACCTTCGAAATCAAATTTGAGACCTAAGTACTTCCATAAAGATTTAATTGCAACGATAACTGGGGGATAGACCAGATCAGCCATGAGTGGCCCTCGCTTCCATTGCTTGCTTATATAGACGTCCTGCGCGGTAACTAGATCGTACAAGTGGTCCGCTCATAACACCCAGGAATCCGATATCTGTAGCTTCCTTAGATAGCTCAACAAACTCTTCAGGTTTAACCCAACGCTCTACAGGGTGGTGGCGATTAGTTGGTCGCAGATATTGAGTGATCGTGATTAAGTCACAGCCCGCATCATGAAGATCGACTAATGCTTGTGAAACTTCTTCGCGAGTTTCTCCAAGGCCAAGGATCAAGTTTGATTTCGTGATCAAACCAAAATCGCGCGCCATCGATATGACAGTTAAAGATTTCTCATAAGTAAAAGCTGGGCGAATTCTCTTGAAAATGCGAGGGACAGTCTCAAGGTTATGTGCAAAAACCTCTGGTCGAGTTTCAAAGATTTCATTAAGAAGTTCGGCTTTTGCATGAAAATCTGGTGCCAACATTTCTACACCTGTACCTGGATTTAATTCATGAACCTGTCGAATAGTTTCGGCATAAAGCCAAGCACCTTCATCAGGCAAATCATCACGAGTTACACCTGTAATTGTCGCGTATTTAAGTCCCATTGATTTTACGGATTCGGCCACCTTCCGAGGTTCTTCGCGATCAATTGCATCGGGCTTTCCGGTATCGATATTGCAGAAATCGCAACGACGAGTGCATTTGTCTCCACCAATTAAAAATGTTGCTTCTTTATCTTCCCAGCATTCAAAAATATTGGGGCACTGCGCTTCTTGGCAGACTGTATGCAAACCCTCGGATTTAACTAAAGTTTGTAGACGTGTGTATTCAGGGCCCATGTGAGCACGGGTCTTAATCCACTCAGGTTTGCGCTCGATTGGCGTCTCGGTGTTTCGCGCTTCAATTCGAATTAACTTACGTCCCTCTGGTGCAAGGCTCATGCGCTCACCTTTCTTAACGATTCAAAGATATGACGCTCAACAAGGGGCATAACTTCTTCGATAGATATTGGACGACCCAACTCTTTAGCAATTGATGTCACATCTGCATCAGCAATACCGCAAGGAATTATGTTCGAAAAATTATTGAGATCCGGGTCAACATTGAGAGCAAAGCCATGCATGGTCACGCCTTGCGCTACACGAATACCTATTGCAGCAATCTTGCGATCTCCATCTACTCCGCGAATCCATACTCCTGAACGGCCCGCCACGCATGTGGCAGAAATTCCTAATTCGGAACACACATTTATTAACCCTGCTTCGATTTCACGAACAAAACCAACGAGCTCGTGAGGGTTTAACAACTTCACAATTGGGTAGCCAACAATCTGGCCGGGGCCATGCCACGTAATTTTTCCACCGCGATCAACATTTATGACGGGTGTGCCATCCTGAGGTTTTTCAGAATCAAGGGTTCGACGTCCAGCGGTATACACGGATGGATGTTCCAAAAGCAGCAAAGTGTTGGGGCGGATTCCTGCAACGACTTCTGCATGGATATTTCGCTGGACTTGCCAGGCCTTTTGGTAATCAATGACACCATGGCGAGTGAGCGCAATAGCGCTTTGGCTGGGCGGGGTTACGACAGGCACTTCTCTAGCCTAAAGGTAGGCTTGCCTCCTTACCAATTGGAATTCATTGGCAGTACGGAAAGGGCTATTTCATCGTGTCTAATAACACTTCTGCTCCAGTAAAAGGTCGAAAGCCACTGTGGTTTGCAGTTCTCATGATTGTCGTGTGGCTGGCTATCTCTGGAGTGGCAGGACCGCTATTTGGTCAACTTTCAACGGTTCAGAAAAATGACAATACGAAGTTCCTGCCCTCAAGTGCTGAGTCCCAACAAGTCTCTGAAGAATCGACGAAATTTCAAGGCGCAACCTTTGACCAATTTCCAGCCCTTGCATTTCTCATTGGAAATGTAGATCAAACAAAGCTTGCCGCGGCCAACGTGTTCTTCCAAAGTTTGCCCGCGAAGAAGATTGTGGATGATAAAGGGAATCCCCTAGTTGGTTCCGATGGTGTTGTTATCGATCGCACCATTGCAAGCTTTTTGATTCCAAAGGCAAATATCATCGCCTTCCCGTCGGCGAAAAATGATGCTTTATTAGCCAGCATTCCGATTTCGGCATCAAGTGCTACCGAAACTCTTTCTAATAAGAAACCGGCGCTACCGGCTATCGTCAATGCGATTCGTTTTTATACAAATGAATTTGCAAAGACACAAGGTTGGGAATCACACTTAACTGGCATAGGAGCAATCTTTGCCGACCTATTCGGAGCTTTTGGAAGCATTGACTCGAGTTTGTTACTGACAACTGGCATCGTCGTTGCCCTGATCCTTATTGTTGTCTATCGCTCACCGGTTTTGTGGATTTTGCCGCTATTTTCTGCAGTAACAGCACTTTCTCTTGCAGGTTCAGTTATTTATGTTCTCGCTAAAAACAACATCATCGATCTCGATGGCCAATCGCAAGGCATCTTGTCAGTCCTTGTCCTTGGCGCAGCAACAGATTACGCGCTGCTCCTTATTGCTAGATACCGAGAAGAGTTACATCTGCGCGAATCTCGATTTGTAGCAATGAAGAAAGCTTGGCGCGGAGTTGTTGAACCAATCGTTGCTTCTGGAAGCACTGTAACTCTTGGTTTACTAGTCCTGTTGTTAGCAACATTGAAGAACTCACGAGGACTTGGTCCAGTGGGCGCAATCGGAATTGTGGCATCCATGCTCACAATTCTCACCTTCCTGCCTGCATTACTTGTTGTATTCGGTCGCTGGATTTTCTGGCCACGTATTCCACACTTTGATTCTGAAGATGAAAAATTGACTGGAATTTGGGCAAAAGTAGCCAAGCGAACTGAAAATCATCCACGCAAATACTGGGTAGCTACAGCGCTCTTACTGGTTGTGCTCTCTGGTTTTGCTTCTACTTTACATGCCGATGGTGTTTCAAGTTTGGATCAATTTACTAAAACTACAGATTCAATTGAAGGTCAACGAAAACTTTCTAACTATTTCCCTGGTGGAGAAGGATCTCCTACCGTGGTTATCGTTCCGCAGGGAAAAGTTATTGAGGCAACAGCGGCCCTTACGGCAATCAGTGGTGTAACTGGCGTTGTTCCAACTTTCGATGGTCAAGTAATACCAGGTCAACCTTTACCTGCAGTTAAAGTGGCCGACGGCAAAGTAATTTTAAATGCAACTTTGAAATACGGTGCAGATTCACTTGAAGCTCGCGCGATGATTCCTGGAATTCGCGATGCAATGCATGCCGTTGATTCTTCGATTATTACCGGTGGTACCTCAGCGGTTTACTTTGATATCGACGCAGCATCTACACGCGATAGAAATCTAATTATCCCAGTGGTCTTGTTCTTAATCGCTATTGTTCTTGGCTTATTGCTGCGTTCAATTCTCTCCGTTGGCTTACTTCTTGTAACAGTTGTTTTATCATTTTTGGCAACGTTGGGAGTGAGTTCCCTGGTCTTTCACCATATCTTCCATTTTGCCGGAGAAGATTCTTCCTATCCATTGTTTTCATTCATCTTCTTAGTGGCTCTGGGAATCGATTACAACATTTTCCTAATGACACGTGTTCGAGAAGAAGCAATCAAACTTGGCACGCGCGCAGGAATGACAAAGGCGGTAACAGTTACCGGTGGTGTTATTACATCGGCCGGCGTCGTTCTGGCCGCAACCTTTACTGTCCTAGGAATCTTGCCTTTGGTTGCATTGGCTGAAATCGGATTCACTGTTGGATTTGGTGTGTTGCTTGATACCTTGATTGTTCGCTCAATTTTGGTCCCGGCGTTAGTGCATCACATCGGTCCTAAGATTTGGTGGCCATCTAAATTGCAGCACGAGGAAATTAAGAACTAATGCGCGTAGGCATTGCAGGTTATGGATTAGCTGGTCGCTATTTTCACGCGCCACTTCTTAAAGGTTGTGGCTATGAAGTTGTTGTAATCCAAACTAGCAATGGCGAACGTGCAGTAAATGCTGTTGCAGATTTTCCGCAAGCCACGGTTGTTTCTACGATTGAAGAGTTGGTCGCTCACAAGTTAGATCTTGTAGTTGTTGCTTCGGCAAATCTGGTTCACGCAGAACATGCCTTTGCCGCAATTAATGCCGGAATCGCCGTGGTTGTTGATAAACCAATGGGGCGCACTTTTGCAGAGACTGCAGAGATTATCTCTGCCGCAGAGCGATCAGGGGTTCCGGTCTCAACATTCTTTAACCGTCGCTGGGATAGCGATTCTCTGACGATTAAAAGAGTCTTGGCATCAGGAGTGCTTGGAACGATTCATCGAATGGATTCACGATTCGAACGTTTTCGCCCCGAGTTAAATAAGGACTCATGGCGTGAGAATATGAGTGCAGCCGAAGGTGGGGGACAGCTTTTAGATTTACAACCACATTTAATTTCAACGGCCCTTGATTGGTTTGGTAAGGCCGAACTTGTTACATCAACTGTTCGAAATATTCGCGGTGGCGCAGATGATGACGCTGTGTTAATTCTTAAGCATGATTCTGGCGTGCTCTCTATTCTCTCGGCAAGTGCAGTTGTTGGCGCACCTGGTCCGCGTATTCGAATTTTGGGAAGCAAAGGCGCACTTGTAATCAATGATTTAGATCCGCAAGAGGAGCTCTTGAGGGCGGGCAAGATTCCAACTGGTGGCAAGTGGGACGTACCGACAAAATCGAAGACATTTATTCACCGAGGTGATGAAGTTGAAGAAATTATTGGTGAAGATGGCAATTACGCCACTTTCTATAGTTTAGTTGCTGGAGCAATTGCCGGTAAGAATGCATGGCCAATCTCTAATGACGATGCATTATTAGTTGCAACGATTATTGATCAGGCCAGGAATAACGCCCTGCATGTCTAACAAGAGTGATGTAATTGTTGTTGGAGCAGGCCTAGCCGGTTTAAGTGCAGCGATTCATCTGCAGGCTGCTGGTCGATCTGTAACAGTAATCGAGGCAAGTGATCGCGCAGGAGGTCGCGTAAGCAGCGATCACATTGATGGATTCATCTGCGATAGGGGCTTTCAATTAATAAATTCTAAATATCCTGCGCTACTGGAGTTAGAAGTTTTGGATGAGATTGATTTCATTGTTGCTCCACGTGTTATTGAAGTTAGTTTAGGAAATGAACGGATTGCTTTGGCAGATCCACGATCTGCCCCCTTTTCAGCATTACATCGTGCGACGGGAACTTTGTCAGAGAAAGTAAACTTTGCGCGCTTTCTCTTATCAAGACCAAAAGAGGGGCAGTCAATTGGCGCAGCATTGCGAAAGGCAGGTTGCGGAACTACCTACGATCGCGTTCTGCGCCCTTTTCTTCGTGGCGTCTTCTTAGCCGACCCGGACAAAGTAGATGCAATATATGGCCATTCGGTAATAAGAAGCTTTGCATCTGGCGCACCTGGCATTCCAAAGTTTGGAGTCGGCCAACTCTCACAAGCAATCGCATCACGTGTTGGCGATCTTCGGCTAAATGTGCGAGCTGAGAGAATTATTGGCAGTACGGTTCAAACATCTCAAGGAGATTTCGAAGGTAAAGACGTTGTAGTTGCTACCGATGCAACTACGGCTGCTCAGTTACTTGAATTCTCAACTGCGGCTCGATTGGTTGGATGTATCACCTGGTATCACGCAAGCGATATCAATCCTTCAGGAACTGGTCGACTACTCATTGATGGCCAAGACCGTGGACCAGTAATTAATTCAATTGTTATTTCAGATATTTCATCTGCTTACGCACCTTCTGGCAAGAATTTGGTATCCAGCACGACTGATTTGGGAACTACTGAATCAGAAGTACGGCGCCACTTGGCAATAATGTGGGGAGTAGAAACCCGCGATTGGCAGTTAGTCGCAAAATACGAAATCCCATCAGCTCTACCGCTACATGAAGTGGGACAGGCATTAACGAAGTCAACAAAGATCAACGATCATCTTTATATTGTTGGCGACCACCGAACTGTTCCATCTCAACAAGGAGCCCTATTTAGCGGCAGCCTTGTCGCGCAACTAATCTTGAACTAGTTGATTTAAGGCTTCGGTGATGTGCGGGTAATCCCAAGTAAATCCAGCTTCTTGCAATACATGGGGGATTACCTTTTTTGATCCTAGAACTTCTGCTGAGAAACCACCCATTGCAATTTTCAGAGCAATAGCAGGTGCAGGAAATACTGCAGGACGGTGCAAGGCGCGAGCAAGCGCTGACGTGAACTCTTGATTGGTTACCGGGTTGGGAGAAGTCACATTGACCGCTCCGGCGATTGGGTTTTCAAGTGCAAAAACAATTGCACGGATTTGATCATGCAAAGTAATCCATGACCACCATTGCTTGCCGGAACCAAGTTTTCCGCCGAAACCTAAACGAAAAAGTGGCAGCATCTTGCCGAGCGCACCACCTGTTGGATCAAGAACCAGCCCAGTACGAATTTTCACTGTGCGAACATTTCCAGCAAGATCGGCAGCGGCTTCCCATTCGCGGCAAACTGCAGCAAGGAAATCATCTCCAACGCGATCAGATTCAATAACGGCGCGATTTCCGCTCTCGCCATACCAACCGATTGCACTTGCTGAGATAAATACTTGTGGCTTTAATTCGGCAACAGCTTTTGCGATAGTTGTTGTTCCTAAAAGTCTTGAATTCAAAATCTCTGATTTATATTTCTTGCTCCATCGTTTATCACCAACACCAACGCCAGCTAAATGGATAACTGCATCAACGCCTTCAAGAGCGGCCAAGTCGACATAACCAGTTTGCGGATCCCACTGGACTTCATCCGGAGCAACAGGCTTGCGGCGCACTAGTCGTTGAACCGTATGGCCTTCACTTTTTAGGTGACCCACAAGTGCTGTACCAATTAGACCTGAAGAGCCGCTAATAGCGATTCTCTGTGGAACTGGCATAGGTGATTACAGCCCTAAATCTGATTCAAAGGCGCCGCCTTCTAGGCGTTCCTTCAAAGTGACGAGGAATCGCGCAGCATCTGCTCCATCAACTACGCGGTGATCATATGAAAGACCTAAATAAACCATCGAGCGGATTGCAATAGTTTCGCCGCCATCTTCTCCGCGAACAACCATCGGACGCTTTACAACTGCGCCAAGACCAAGAATTGCTACTTGAGGCTGATTAATAATTGGAGTATCAAATAATGCTCCTCGGCTTCCAGTATTTGTAAGAGTGAAAGTTCCTCCGCCTAATTCATCGGGAGTTACTTTGTTATCACGTGTGCGCGCTGCTAGATCTGCAATCTTGCGTGCGATACCGCCCATGTTCAAATCTCCAGCATTTGAAATAACAGGAACTAGTAATCCTCGCTCGGTGTCAACAGCAATACCTAGGTGCTCGGCACCGTGGTAAGTGATTTGATCACCTTCAACTGATGAGTTCAGAACTGGATGTTGTTTTAAAGCTTCGCATACGGCAACAGAGAAAAAAGGAAGATAAGAAAGTTTGACACCTTCTCGAGCTTCAAAAGTTGCCTTTGCCTTATCGCGAAGTCGAGAAATCTTTGTGACATCTACTTCAATAACAGTTGTTAATTGTGCGCTTACTTGCAGTGATTCGACCATGCGAGCTGCGATAACTTTGCGAAGTCGAGACATTGTCACAGTAGTTCCGCGAAGCGGTGATACAGCAACTGCTGGTGCTTTGGTTGCAGATGTTGTTGAACTCTGAGCAACCGGGGCAACAGGTGTAGTTGTTGCAGGTTTAGCCATTGCTTCAATATCTTCACGACGGATACGTCCGCCGATTCCGGTGCCTTTAACATTAGAAAGATTGATGCCAAGATCGTTAGCAAGTTTGCGAACTAGGGGAGTTACGTAAGCATCAGTTGGTTGAGCAGCAGGCACGGGAGCAGCAACTACTGGCGCGGCAACTACTGGCGCGGCAACTACTGGCGCAGCAACTACTGGCGCGGCAACTACTGGCGCAGCAACTACTGGCGCAGCAACTACTGGCGCGGCAACTACTGGCGCGGCAACAGAGGCACCAATTAATGCAAGGCGAGCTCCAACTGGAACAGTTGTATCGATAGCAACATCAATTGCAAGCAAAATTCCAGCTACAGGTGATGGAATCTCGGTGTCGACCTTGTCAGTTGAAACTTCCAATAGCGCTTCATCGACAGCTACGGAATCACCAACGTTTTTTAGCCAACGAGTGACAGTACCTTCGCTAACACTTTCTCCAAGTGCTGGCATCGATATTACGGTTCCTGCTGTGGTTGGCGCAGCCATCTGTACTTGTGCCACAACAGGTTCAGGAACAACAACGGGTGCTACTTCTACAACAGGTTCAGGAACAACAACGGGTGCAACTGGTGCCGATGTTGATGCGCCAGCACTGTCGGCGATTACTGCAAGCTCTGCACCAACTGGCACGGTCTGATCAATCTGCACAACAATCTTTGTAAGTATTCCAGCAACAGGTGAAGGGATCTCGGTGTCGACCTTGTCCGTTGAAACTTCTAGGAGCGGTTCATCAACGTTTACGTGGTCGCCTTCAGATTTTAGCCAGCGCGTAACTGTTCCTTCGCTGACGCTTTCCCCAAGTGCGGGCATCGTTACTGAGAATGTCATCTATTTATCTCCCTGATTATCCGTGTGCGTGTAGCGGTTTGCCGGCAAGAGCCATGTGAGCTTCGCCCATTGCTTCTGACAGTGTTGGGTGTGCGTGAATGAGAGGTGCGACATCGGCTGCTCGAGCTTCCCAGTTAAAAATTAACTCAGCTTCAGCAAGAAGTTCTCCGACACGTGCACCGACCATATGAACTCCAAGGATTGGACCATCCTTTTCGGCAACTAACTTTATCGATCCAGCAGTTGCAAGAATTTGTGCTTTGCCATTTCCAGCTAAGTCATAGCTAAGCTCGACAACATCGTGCCCGCGTTTTTTAGCTTCTGCAGTGGTTAAACCAACTGATGCAACCTCAGGATCTGAATAAGTAACGCGCGGAATTCCATCGTAATTAATTGGGCGAGGATTTAATCCTGCAATCTCCTCTGCGACCAACATTCCCTCGGCAAAACCTACGTGAGCTAGTTGAAGAGTCGGAATTAAATCACCGACTGCCCAGATGCCGGCAACATTAGTTCGGCACTTTTCATCGACAAGAACATAACCACGGTCCATCGAGATTCCAGCATCTTCGTATCCAAGATTTGCCGATACTGGTCCACGACCAACTGCAACCATTAATACTTGTGCAGTAAATTCTTTTCCATCTTCGAGTGTGATGGTTACACCGCGTTGGTCCTTGGTGACAGATTTATATTTCACACCTAGCTCAAAGTTGATGCCGCGCTTACGGAATGCCCGCTCAAGTTGCTTACTCGAAGATTCATCTTCAAGAGCAATCAAATGTGGCAATCCTTCAACGATGGTTACCTCGGCACCAAATGATTTCCATACTGAAGCAAATTCACATCCGATGACGCCGCCACCTAAAACGATTACAGATTCTGGAACGTAATCTAGTTTGGTTCCATGATCTGAGGTAATGATCTGCTTGCCATCGATTTCAAGACCAGGCAAAGTGCGTGCATATGAACCCGTTGCAAGAACAATGTTTTTGCCGGTGTAGCGCTGACCATTAACTTCGATTGTGTTTTTTGAAACTAACTTTCCATGTCCTTCGATATATGTGATATTTCTAGACTTAATTAATCCCTGTAATCCTTTGTGCAGTCGTGAGATAACGCCATCTTTGTAAGTGTTAACACCGTTCATATCGATGCCATCAAAAGTAGATTTAACGCCGAACTTAGAACCCTCGCGTGAACCATCTGCGATTTCAGCTGAATGAAGTAGAGCCTTTGTCGGGATGCAGCCTTTGTGAAGACAGGTGCCGCCAACTTTTTCGGCTTCAATCAGAGCCACTGAGAGACCTAGCTGTGCACTTCGCAGAGCGCAGGCATATCCGCCGCTTCCGCCGCCTAAAATCACCAGATCAAATTGCGTCACCGATTACCCCTTTTGCTCGTACTCAGGGGCTCTATCCTGCCGTACCTACGCCTGTTCGACCAATCTAACGAGGGAGCGCATGCTCACACCTGTTCCGCCCACTGGCGTGTATCCATGGGCTTTGGCCTCGTTATAAGCAGGTCCGGCGATATCTAAGTGCAGCCAAGGCAGGTCATCACTGACAAACTCTTTCAGGAATAACCCAGCAACAAGCATTCCGCCGTTTTTATCGCCAATGTTTGCAAGGTCGGCAACAGGTGAATCAAGTGATGCCCGAAGTTCTATTGGAAGAGGCATCGGCCAAAACTGCTCACCTGTTTCCTTAGTCGCTGCAATAAATGAATCACTAAAGCTTTGATTATTTGTCATGACCGCACTTGTGCGAGTTCCTAGAGCTACAACTTGCGCACCTGTCAACGTTGCTACGTCGATAATCCCGTCAAGTTTATTCTTACTAGTTTGAGCTTTGACTAATCCATCAGCTAAAACCAATCGTCCTTCAGCGTCAGGATTTAAAACCTCCACCGTCTTTCCACCAAAGATTGTAATGATGTCGCTAGGGCGAGTTGCAGTATCACTTGGCATATTTTCAGCAAGTGGTGCCCAACATTCAATAGCTACTGGTAAACCTAATTCTGCAATTGCAAGAGTTGCGGCACATACAGCAGCCGCGCCACTCATGTCAGATTTCATCGCTTCCATACCAAGACCTGGCTTAAGGTTTAATCCGCCGGTATCGAAAGTAATTCCTTTTCCGACAAAGGCAAATCGTTTTACCTTTTTAGTCTTTGGCGTATAAGAAATATGCAGTAAACGTGGTGGATTAGCTGAGCCCTGACCTACGCCAACGATTCCGCCAAAGCCTTGAGACTTGAGCTGCTTTTCATCCAGGATTGTAACTTTAAGCCCAGCCTTTAAACCGCCGGCAGATTTGAAACTAGCTGCTAATTTTTTAGTAAATGAATCTGGAGTTAAATGACTTGGTGGAGTATTAACTAGATCGCGCACCAAGTGTGTGTATTTTGAAATAACGGTCGCGCGTTTAATTGCAGCCTTTGCTTCAGCCTTGTTTGCAAAATTTGTATAAACCGTTGCAGACTTCAGCGCTAACTTATGATCGCTCTTAGTTGATCCTCGAAACTCATTGAAAACGTATGCACCGAGACCGGCGCCCTCTGCGATGGCATTTACCGCCGCAATATCTTTAACTGGAAGTGCAAATGTGGCGCTAGAAGTTCCGGCCAAGGCCCGTGCTGCACTTCCAGCAGCTCTGCGCAAAACCTCATGTGGATACGTATTGGCTTTTGTCCCAAGTCCTGTAAAAACTATTAGTCGCGCTGGACCGCCAGGAATTTTTGTTATTTCATCGGCCTTACCAGTGGCACCCATTTCAACGAGTGAAGCGACAAGTGATCGTGAATCAATCGCTAAATCCCCGGCTTCAATTGCAATGCCGCCCTTTGTGTTCGTGCTCACAAGTCCTACAACAAGGACGTCATCTTTAACTAGGCCATCTGAAACTTTGAGTGTTGTCATGGGTGCCAGCGTAATAGATGTATTGGTAGGTTTGACACTATGAAGCACTCACCTTTACATGACAAACATCTAACTCGTAATGCCAAGATGGCTGATTTTGGTGGTTGGTTAATGCCCATTGAATATCCCGGAGCTGGGGTACTTGCCGAGCATGGGGCGGTGCGTGAAAAGGTAGGGATTTTTGATGTCTCGCATCTGGGTAAAGCAAGTGTTAAAGGAGCAGGATCCCTTGCCTTTCTTAATTCAATGTTTACCAATGACCTTAACCGCATTTCAGATGGTTCTGCCCAGTACACACTCTTGTGCACACCAAGTGGTGGCGTCATTGATGACTTAATTGTCTATCGCAACGCACAAGATGATTTCTTTTTAGTGCCCAATGCTTCCAACACAACTGATGTAGTCATGAGCCTTCAAGAGCATGTGCCTGCCGGAATTGAAATCATTAATCTTCATAATGAATATGCAGTAATCGCTGTCCAAGGACCATTAGCACCACAAGTCATGCAATCGTTAGGGGTTGATACCGATATCGATTACATGGCATTTGAAAAAGTTTCTGTTGGTGGCGCTGAAGTTATTTTGTGTCGTACCGGATATACGGGTGAACTTGGGTACGAACTTCTTCCTAAAGTTGGCGATGCTTCTAAGGTTTGGGACGCGATTGTTGAAGCTATCGAACCAGTGGGCGGTTTAGTGTGTGGACTAGGTGCTCGAGATACTTTGCGCACCGAAATGGGATATCCACTTCATGGTCACGAACTCTCACTAGAGATTACTCCGGTAGAAGCAAGTGCTTCATGGGCAATTGGCTGGGATAAAGGCGAATTTCAAGGTAGTGAAATCTTGCGTTCGCAGAAATCTGTCGGGCCAAAGCGTCGTAGCGTTGCTATTAAATCTCTCGATCGCGGAATCCCACGTGGAGGCATGATCGTCAAATCAAATGATGGAACGCTTTTGGGTGAAGTAACCAGTGGCACTTTTTCACCTTCACTAAAAGTAGGAATCGGAATTGCGCTATTAGATTCTTCGGTAAAAGTTGGCGACAAACTCATCATCGACGTTCGCGGGCGTGATTCAATGTTTGAAGTTGTAAAACTTCCCTTTATGCCTTCGCACGTTCGATAAATTCAATTGGTTGCAGAAAAGCAGCGCGGGTATGGGTTCGTCGCAGTGCAGATAAAACAGCGTTTCCCGATAGCGCTAATAACGCGGCAGTAAAAATTGCGCGCGGAATATCCCACGCCATCGATGTTGCAAAGTGAAAGATTATGAAGCGATGAATGTTTTCACTAATGGGGCCATTGACCAGATACGACAACTGAGTGTCACTTCCTAATGCCCAAGGCCAAAACTGTAGATCCATTAGTATCCCGAATACTTCAGAGGCGATTATTCCAAAGATAATTAATAGAGCGATCTCGCCCTTGCCCCGTAGTTTTTTCAAAGGGATAAATCCAGCGGCCAGTCCTATCCAAGCAGCAGCAAAAATTTGATAGCCCAACCACGGGCCTAAGCCACCAGTGAGCAATGCTGAAACAAACATCGACGTTAAGCCAAGCAGAAAACCAAAAGATGGTCCAAAAACTCGTGCACTTAATATCAAGATAAACCACATTGGCTCAATGCCTACTGCGCCAGCACCGAGTGGTCTCATGGCTGCAATTAGCGCAGAAAGGACTCCCAGAAGCGCTACAGACTTGGCATCAAGTCGGGCGTTAGAAACCTGAACTATTACTAGTACGAAAGAGATTGTCACGGCGATCCAGAAAAAAACTTGGGTGTGGGGCAAGGATTTTCCAGAATAGAAAAATGGCCATAAGAAACCCACGGCTGAAGTTAAAGAAGCAATCGTTAGTACAACGCTACTTATTCTAGAAAAACGAACTATGTCTGCAGTGAGCATTACTTATCACCTTCGATAGCTCGTACAACATCGGCAACAGTTAGCCAAGGTTGCGGAGCCATAATCTTTGAAACCTGCGGCGCAAAGGCTGGGGATGAGAGCAGCACATCAATTGTTGGTCCATCAGCAACGATTTCACCGTCGGCAATAAATATTGTTCTGGTTGCCAACTCTGCAACTAACTCAACATCGTGCGTAGCGATGATGACGCTACGGTTGAAAACTCGTGCGAAATCGATAAGCATTTTCGTAAGAACTCTCTTTGCTTGATAGTCCAATCCGCGCGTGGGTTCATCAAGGACTAGTAATCGCGGATTTGCAGATAAGACAACGCTCAAAGCAAGGCCTAATCTTTGGCCTTCTGATAAATCGCGGGGGTGAGTATTGCCAGATACTCCTGGAACAAGTTGCGATAGAAGTGAAAAAGTTGTGCCTGGGGACACTTGATTGTCTTGATCGGCTTGATCGCACTCATTGGTTACAGATTGTCCGTAGAGCAAATCACTTGGCTCTTGTGGGATAAAACCAACATTCTCGCGACGGGACTTACTATGGAGTTTTTGGGTGTTAATTCCATTGACGATTACGTCACCAAAAGAATTCTCACTCACACCTGCAATTGCTCGAAGTAACGAGCTCTTACCCGCACCATTTCGACCCATGATTGCGACAATTTCATTTTCGTAAATTGTGGCAGAGATTGAATTCAAAGCGCTTTTACCGTTGTAGGAAATGCTCAGATCATTGATAGAAACAACTGAGTTAGTAGAAGTCATCGCTGCTTTGGGAGTTGATAGTTCAAGAGAACCTCTCAATTGAGAAGTCATTCGACGCATTTCGCGAACTGATGTACCAATTTCCTTGAGTCCTAGTGCTCTTGCGAGTTCGACAATTGGGGGAGCGATGGGAGAGTTCATCAAAATCTCCTCTGGGGTGCCAACTACTGCGTTGCCAGCTCCATTGATATGAACAATACGATCGGCGAACTGGATGACACGTTCCAATTTATGTTCGGCAATTACTACTGTAAGACTTAAATCGTGAACCAAACGGTGCAAAATCGAAAGTACCTCTTCAGCTGCAATGGGATCTAAAGCACTAGTTGGTTCATCAAGGACTAATACTTTGGGATGAGCGACAAGCGCGCTTGCAATTGCCACCCGCTGTTGTTCTCCGCCACTTAAAGTCGCAATCGCGCGACTTCGAAGTTGTGAGAGTGACATCAAATCTAGAACTTCTTCAACACGTTTGCGCATTGTGTCATTACTTAAATTCAGCGCTTCCATGCCAAAGACAAGTTCTTCTTCGACGGTATCTGCAACAAATCCATTAGCTGGGTTTTGTCCGACTATTCCAATCAAATGAGCTAACGCACCAGGCTTAACAGTTGCCGTTGATATGCCGTCTACGGAAATATCTCCGGCCAGAATTCCGCCTGTGTGGTGGGGGACAAGTCCGTTTATTAACCGTAAAAGTGAAGATTTTCCAGAACCAGTAGGCCCAATAACTAGGACTAATTCGCCTTCGGCAATATCAAGATTTAAATCCTCAATGACAGTTGTTGTTGAGTTGGGATATATAAGTGAAACATTCGAAAACTTAATCATGACAATCCCGCAACTAAAAAGCCCGCAGTGATAACTGCAACATCTAATCCGGCCCATTTAATTGGCCGGTAGCGTGATCTCTTTTTGCTGATTCCATATCCCCGCGCATCCATCGCTGCCGCCAAATCAAGGGATCTAGCAAGTGATTCCTCGAGCAAGGGAATTGCGATGCGTTTGAAAGCTTGCAGGCCTCTCGTTTTCTGACCACGCAATCTCTGTGCCATTCGTATTCGAGAGACAGAGGAAACAAGTTGGGGAAGTACCGATGTTGCGATTACGACCGAGACTCCGAATTCGTAAAGATAAATAGGTAACACGCGAAGAAGTCGATGAGGACTTGTTAGTGATGCGGCTGCGCCAAAAATTACAATCATGGCGCAGATGACAGTGCCTTCTGAGACCGATGAACTTAAGCGCTCTAAAGTAACCGCGCCACCTATACGAATACCTGGCACCCAGTGGGGTAGTGGAAGGATCGGAACTCTAAAGAGAACTGTTCCTGGAATCGGTACTCCGATTAGAACTCCAATAACGGCACGAATAGTAATTATCCATAGAGCCAATTTAAGTGTCCAATTAAACGAGCGCCCCCATGGAGCGTTTTCTCGCTGGGTGAAAACAATGGCCGACATGACACCCACTGCCAATAAGGCAAACCAAGGTGAATTAACCCGAGCAACTGCAGTTGCAAGAGCTAAAGAAAATATCCACCAGGTTAATGGGTGAAATGTCAGCTTTTTCATTGATATTTACTTAGTCTTAATTAAGGCTTTTGGTGTAGATATTTCTAGACCGCACTCTTTTGCTGGATATCCAGATAGCCCACAAATAAAACCAGATGAGGCTGCGCGAATTTTTACAACTTGATTAAGAACATCAATACCCTGTGAAGATTTTGCAGTGCGGACGCAAGTCGAAATCAACTTTCGCGGTGATTCACCTTTAGGTGCCCAAGCCTTTGATCCAAAATCAATAACTAAAGCAATTCGTTTCGTATCCTTGTCTGCTTTTTCGCCCGCACAAATTGTTGCAAATTGCGGTTTAACTGAAGGCATGAGTGATGGAACGTCATCACTGCTGAAAACAAAAGACCAACCTTCAACGGCGCCGTCAGCGATATCAACTGTAGGTCCAGTCATTGCTGCGTTCCATTTAGTTACGCCTGGGGCAGATTGAAAGTATCCCCAGTAGCGCCAACCTTTTGCGGCTGCATGTGATTGTGGAATAAACAAGATTGATGTTGCAAGAATTAATAGTGAAACAAGTAATGATTTAAATTTCATTGCTGTGGGGCCTCTCAAATGTGAAAGAGTCTCACAGGGAGTAGTGCCGCGCGAATACGAGAATACAAAACTCGAAGACATGTGGACCACACCCCGCAAACCTCGGCGGGTGTTTGTCTAAAACCATCCATTAGGTAATCCGACTTTACGGTTGCGGGTCAGTGTCGGAATTTCACCGAACTTCCCCTAATGAAGGGCGTATTAAGT
>CAIJYZ010000014.1 GCA_903825015.1 uncultured Actinomycetes bacterium | reverse complement strand
TGAAAGCAATTGGTTGGTGCAAGAAGGTTTGCTTGATTTGGATAAGTTCTCTGCGATGTTTGGCCTTTTTGGTTTAGCTGAATGCGTCAATACATTAATGCAGCGCGAAGGCAATGCAGGAACATATGGCCACAGTATCGAAGCTGATGATTTGGGTTATCGAATCACAAGCTTTATCGCTGATTGGGTAGCTGCCCGCAAAATGCCTTACTGCAATGGCAATAGTGGGTACGCTTTCTTGCACTCACAATCAGGAATAGATCTTGATTTAGGCGTAACTGCCGGAACTCGAATTCCGATTGGCACCGAGCCACCATTAATTGATCATTTGCGGACCGTTTCTCGACATCACCACCTCTTCGCATCAGGCATAAGCGATGTTTTATCTTTTGATGAAACTGCCGTTAAAAACCCTCAGGCAGTTGTAGATGTAATTAGAGGCGCATTTAAAAGCGGAATGCGTGATTTCACTTTTAACTTAGACAGTAATGACTTCATTCGTATCACTGGATATTTAGTTCGCAAATCTGATCTAGCGAAGATGCCGAGTGCCCGACATGGAAGTACTTACCTTGGTGCAGGCTCAGTCAAAGATTCCCATGTAGATCAAAGAAATGTAAAGCGAGTGACGAGTGCCGAAAGCTCTCCACGCTCAAGTAGCTAGCATCATTAAGTTTTCCTGGGTCGATGGCCCCGGAAATCGCTTTGTACTTTTTTTACAAGGATGCAATTTAAATTGTTTGGCATGCCACAACCCTCAAACAATCCCATTGCAGACTCCCCGCGCAGCAGAGATGTCAGTTGATGATGTTCTAGCCCAGATTCGCCAAGCGATGCCTTATATATCGGGCATAACAGTTTCAGGTGGAGAAGCAACAGTTCAAGCTGGCTTTGTGCTCGAACTCTTTAAAGCTATTAAATCTGCAAATGAGTTTGAGGGATTAACAACATTCATAGATAGCAATGGAAATGCCCCACAAGAGATTTGGGATTCTCTTGCTCCATATACAGATGGCGTAATGCTGGATCTAAAAGCCCTGGATGATGAAAAACATATCGAACTAACGGGAAGTTCGAATGCCGAAGTACTTGAATCTATTAAATATCTTGACTCAATTCAAAAACTTTATGAGGTGCGATTACTGTTAGTACCCGGACATAATGATTCAGATAAGCAGTTAATTGATACTGCGCTCTGGCTACGTGAGATTGACCCACAGATGCGCATCAAGATCAATGCATTCAAAACCCATGGAGTTCGTGCACTTGCGCGCGAATGGCCAGAAGTAAGTGAAGAAGATTTAGCTCGCTATAAAGAGATTGTCAATTAAAGCGAAGCGAAAGCTTCTTCAAGAACGCTCAGCGCATCCTTTAAAAGCTCATCAGTAATCACCAAAGGTGGCAAGAATCGAACAACATTTGAGTAAGTTCCGGCGGTAAGAATCAGTACACCTTTGCTTTGGCAGTACTTAACAACTGCGTTCATGGCAGCGGTATTTGGATTCTTTGTTCCAGCTTCAACTAATTCAATTGCCTGCATTGCACCACGACCACGAACCTCACCGATTACGGGATATTTCTTAGCCATTTCACGTAGTGCATCGCCGAGAATTTCGCCGATATGTTGCGCACGTGCAACAAGATTCTCTTCTTCCATAGTTTCAAATGCCCCAAGTGCTGCAGCACATGCAAGGGGATTTCCACCAAATGTTCCGCCAAGACCTGATGCATGGACTGAATCCATGATTTCGGCGCTGCCGGTGATACCAGCCAGCGGAAGCCCGCCTGCGATGCCCTTAGCTGTTACGAGAATATCTGGAATCACGCCTTCTTCTTCCACTGCAAACATATGGCCAGTACGTGCAAAACCTGTCTGGACTTCATCTGCAATAAAGACGATTCCATTATCTTTAGAATATTTTGCGAGCGCAGGTAAGAATCCCTTAGGCGGAACAATGAATCCACCTTCTCCTTGAATTGGTTCGATTAAAATCGCTGCAACGTTGTGCGCACCGATTTCCTTTTCAATTTTATGTGTAACCATTTCAATCGCATCTTGCGTAATCGTTTCTTGATTGCCGATCCAATGAAATGAATATGGCATAGGTACGCGGTAAACCTCAGGTGCAAATGGGCCGAAACCTTCTTTGTACGGCATGTTCTTTGCAGTTAGCGCCATAGTTAAATTTGTACGGCCGTGATAGCTGTGTTCGAAAACTACAACTGCCGGACGCTTTGTGTAGTGACGAGCGATTTTTACAGCATTTTCTACTGCCTCTGCACCGGAGTTAACAAGTAATGACTTCTTCTTGTGACTACCTGGTGTCATCGCATTGAGCTTTTCGCATACTTCGATGTAGTTCATGTACGGCGCAACAGTGAAACATGTATGCGTAAATGACTGAACCTGTTGGATTACGCGATCAACTACACGTTGTGCAGAGTTACCAACATTGACTACGCCAATTCCTGAACCAAGATCAATAATCTGATTGCCATCGATATCTAGCAAGATCGCATCACTTGCGCGTTCGATGATTACTGGAATCGCCATACCCAATCCGCCTGAAGTCGCTTCCGTGCGGCGCTTAAGCGCTTCGGTAGATTTTGGTCCCGGAATAGCGGTAACCAAGCGACGTTCTTGAGTCAGATTTGTAAGTGTGTCCATGGTAAAAGTCTAAGGCCTCATTTCTCATCGGGCCGCCCAGAAGTTACCCTTAGTGTTATGAGTTCACTGAGAGATTCGGCACCGTTGCTAGATGCCTACCTTTCTTATTTTGAGAGCAAGCGAACTCCATTCACCATCCCGGGCCATAAGCAGCGCGCTTCACGCTTAGACGTCGCCCTTGGTGCTGTGGTTGATAGTGATACCCCCTTATATGGCGGTCTCGATGAAATTAAGTTAACTAACCAGACGCTGAAGAAAGCTGAAGCTCTGGCTGCAACTTTATGGGGCGCTGATTTCGCTCGCTTCTCAACGGGTGGTTCAACTCATGCAAATCAAGGGATCGTTTTAGCCCTTGGAAAACCTGGAGACAAAGTCGCATTATCTCGCACTGCTCATCGCTCAATTTTGAGTGCTTTAGTTTTAGCTGGCCTTGAACCTATTTGGTTAACACCAGAAATCGATCAAGCAACTGGAGTACCGGTTGGAATTAACGTAAAAGAGTTTGAAAAAATTATTGATCAAAAACCGATCGCACTATTACTTACAGAACCCGGCTATTTAGGAACGCTCTCTGATCTTTCTGCTTTGGTAATGAGCGCACACGCACATTCAATTCCAGTCGTAGTCGATGCCGCTTGGGGTGGGCATTTTGGTTTCTCTGACGCAACTCCACAACATTGTTTGCAAATTGGCGCCGATGCGTTGATCACCAGCGTTCACAAAACCTTGCCTGGCTATAGCGCATCTGCATTATTGCTTGCCCAAGGCAATTTATTAAACCTTGATCGGATCGAACAGAGTTTTGAAACTACTCATACAACTTCACCGGCTGGCGCACCTCTTGCCTCTATTGATGGTTGCCGTGCACTACTGCAACTTCGTGGAGATGAATTAATTACCCAACTTATTTCACAAGTAAATGCCTTTAAGGCAAAAGTTCAATCAAGTTTTGATATTCCAATATTTTTGAATACAAGTGATTTTGCACCTGGTCGTTTCGATCCGGCAAAAATTGTCTTGCGAGCCAATCAATTAGGCACATCTGGGATAGAAATCGAAAAAGCCTTGCAGAGTGCATTTATTCGAGTTGAAATGGCTGATCGCGATACTGTGGTTTTCTTGGCAACGTTGGCTGATTCGGTAGAAGAATTTGACCATCTTGCAAACGTGTTGATACCTATCCTTAAACTCCAACAAACATCGCCGCGCGCAACAGCCACATCATTGAGCTGGTCAGTTGTTCCAACTGTTGCAATCTCCATGCGAGATGCTTACTTCGCAGAAACAGAAATGGTGGGTTCAAAGGATGCCATTGGTCGAATTTCGGCAGATTTAATCGCACCTTATCCTCCAGGTGTTGCGGTAGTAGCACCAGGTGAGATCCTGACAACTTCCATCCTTGAAGGACTCGCCTCAACTAAAGCTGCCGGTGTCCGTATCGCTTACGCCACAGATTCAACGCTTGCTACCTATCGCGTTGTTAAGAATTAACCTTGACCCGATAACATCAGGGGCATGTCTGATACAACTAATTGGCAACAGCGCGCACTTGATTTAAAACCACAATCCAAAATCTTTATTGACGGTAATTACGTTGATGCCGCATCTGGGAAAGTTTTTGAAAACTTTTCGCCAAGTGATGGTCACTTGATTTGCAATGTGGCATCAGGTGATAGTGAAGACATCAATCGTGCAGTTGCTTCAGCCAAGAATGTTTATGACTCAGGCATCTGGCGAGACATGAATCCGCGGGATAAGAAAGCAATCATGTTGCGATGGGCACAGTTACTCGGCGAACATCGCGAAGAGTTGGCTTTACTAGAAGCAATTGATACAGGTCGACCAATTGGCGATGCTTTAAGTGTTGATGCCCCAAATTCCACTCGCGTTATCCAGTGGTATGCCGAAACAATCGATAAGACTTACGATGAAATCGCACCTGCACCGCGTAATGCACTTGCAATGATTACTCGCGAACCATTGGGTGTAATCGGTGCAGTTGTTCCTTGGAACTATCCAATGATGATTACAAGTTGGAAATTAGGTCCAGCAATCGCAATGGGCAACAGCATCGTGGTTAAACCAGCAGAGAACTCTTCACTGAGTGCATTAAAAATGGCCGAACTTGCCGTTGCTGCAGGTTTACCTGCAGGAGTCTTTAACGTAGTTCCAGGCCTTGGCGCCGAAGCTGGGCAAGCACTTGCACGTCATATGGACGTTGCAAAGATCGCATTTACTGGCAGCGGGCCAACTGGTCGAAAGATGATGCAATATGCCGCCGAATCAAATATGAAACAAGTCTCCCTTGAACTTGGCGGCAAAAGTCCACAAGTTGTTCTTAATGATTGTACTGATTTAGAAACCGCCGCTTCAACAATTGGTTGGGCTATTTATTACAACGCTGGACAAACTTGCAATGCAGGTTCACGCATTATCGTTGAAAAAGGCGTTAAAGAAGAGTTATTTGCCCATCTCCATAAGTTCCTTGAAAACTTTGTTGTCGGTAATCAATTCGATACTTCTACTCAAATGGCTGGGTTAGTTTCACAAGTTCAACGTGATCGAGTTAATACATACCTTGATTTAATTGGACAAGATGGTGAAAAAACTATCTTTGGCGGCGAAAAAACTAGCGGCAGCGACTTACTTATAAAACCAACCCTGATCGATAATGTAAAGCCAGATTCAAGACTTGCACAAGAAGAGATCTTTGGGCCAGTCCTTGTTGCAATTGATGCCAAAGATGAAGCAGAGGCTTTGCAGTTGGCAAATGGAACTGAATATGGATTAGCTGCATCAGTCTGGACCAGTGATGTTGCAAAAGCTCACAAGTTTGCCCGCAAACTTCGCGCAGGAACCGTCTGGGTCAATACCTTTGACATGCTCGATGTAATAACTCCATTTGGTGGATTTGGTGCATCAGGCAATGGCCGCGATAAATCCCTTCACGCACTCGATGCATACAGCGCATTAAAGACAACGTGGGTGGATCTTAATTAATGTCCGGCATAATCGTTACTGGAAAACCAGTTTCACGCTCTGAGGAAATACTTACTCCTCAAGCCCTTGAGTTAATTGCCTTGCTTCACCATCAACTCAATCCGCGCAGACTTGAACTACTGGCCGCAAGAAAAGTGCGGATGCGCCAGATTGAAGATGGCACAGATTTTGATTTCTTAACGCAAACAAAATCAATCCGTGACGACAAGAGTTGGAAAGTAGCCCCAGCGGCCCCTGGTCTTGATGATCGCCGAGTTGAAATAACGGGGCCAACTGAGCGCAAAATGACCATTAACGCCCTGAACTCTGGAGCAAAAGTCTGGTTGGCAGATTTAGAGGATTCAAATACTCCGCTTTGGGAAAATGTAATCAATGGTCAGATTAATCTGCTTGATGCAATTACTCGAAAGATTGATTTCACAAATGAGTCCGGCAAGAGATATTCGCTGCGCCCAGATGCTGAGCTGGCAACAATCGTCGTTCGTCCTCGAGGATTTCACCTGCCAGAAAAACATATTGTGGTTGACGGTGAAGTAACTTCAGGTTCTTTCGTTGATTTTGCTTTATACATGGTGACAAGTGCCAAACTTCAAATAGCACGCGGCTCGGGACCATATTTCTATCTTGCAAAGATGGAATCCCATTTAGAAGCCCGCATGTGGAATGACGCATTTAATTTGGCCCAGGATTTCTTAGAGATCCCGCGGGGCACTATCCGAGCAACGATGTTAATTGAAACTTTCCCTGCAGCCTTTGAGATGGAAGAAATCTTGTTCGAACTTAAAGAACATGCAGCAGGTTTAAATGCCGGTCGGTGGGACTACTTATTTAGCGTAATCAAAAACTACAAAAAGCGCGGCACCGATTATGTTTTGCCTGATCGAAATAGCGTGGCAATGACGGCTCCTTTCATGCGTGCCTATACCGAATTACTTGTTAAAACATGTCATACGCGAGGTGCGCACGCAATTGGTGGAATGGCAGCATTTATTCCTAGTGCTGATTCTTTAGTAAATGCCACGGCTTTTGAAAAAGTTGCTGCGGATAAAGCACGTGAAGCAGGCGATGGCTTTGATGGTTCTTGGGTTGCCCATCCTGGAATGGTGGAACTCTGCCGCGAACAGTTCACAAAAGTTTTGGGTGATCGTCCTAATCAAAAGGAGATAACTAAATCCGAGATGACGATTTCTGCCAAAGAATTACTAAACATTAAGGCCACGCCAGGATCAATCACTGAAGTGGGCCTGCGCAACAACATAAGCGTTGCTATCCAATACCTAGAGCGTTGGCTCGCCGGAACTGGTGCAGTGGCAATCTTTAACTTAATGGAAGATGCAGCAACGGCCGAAATTTCGCGTTCACAGATCTGGCAATGGATTCATAACAACGTAGCCCTAGATAATGGCCAGCTTGTTACTGCAGATCTTGTTAAGAAATATGCAGAAGAAGAAGTAGCAATTCTTACGAAATCTCTTAACTATTCCGCGGCACAGGCAATGTTTATTGAAACAAGTGTTGAAGATAATTATTTGGAGTTTTTGACGTTACCAGCTTATGAAGCCATGGCTTAGTCCGATGGGCGAAAACAGTTCCACAATATGAACCAATTCTGACTTTTAAATGAACTCTCAGAGCTACCCGAGCGCAACCGATAGAAGTTGCTAGTCCTAAGGGTTAACCTTTGGGACATCGACTGGATTAAATATTTCTAAGGGGTTTTAGAGTGAAAATGAAGGCAGCAGTTCTAGATGGCATTGGCTCAGCATTTGAAGTTCGTGAAGTAGAACTTGATAAGCCGAAATCTGGAGAGCTGTTAGTAAAAGTTGCCGCAAGTGGATTGTGCGCAAGTGATTTAAATGCTGTCGATGGAAAACGCAAACTAGTTCCATTCCCTGCAGTAATTGGTCATGAAGCTGCTGGCGTTGTTGTTGAACTTGGTCCTGATGTAACAGGTGTTGCAGTTGGTGACCACGTCATTATGTCTATCGTCCCAAGTTGTGGCACGTGTGAATATTGCGCCAGCGGGCGACCAAATTATTGCTCTACTGCAGGAAATGCAATGTCCGTCGGTGGATTATTTGATGGCACTTCTCGCCTTAGCCAGAACGGCGAAAAACTCAATCACTTTTTAACTGTTGCATCTTTTGCCGAATACGTTGTTGTACCTGCATCTGGTGCAGTCGTGATTCCAAAAGAGATGCCACTTGATCGCGCTGCACTAATTAGTTGTGCAGTGCTCACCGGATACGGCGCAGTTGTAAATACTGCAAAAGTAGAGGCCGGTTCAACAGTTGCTGTCTTTGGTTGTGGCGGCGTTGGCTTAAATATTGTCCAAGGTGCACGTTTGGCTGGCGCAACAACAATCATTGCCGTTGATGTTACTGAAGAGAAGTTAGAGCTTGCTAAGAAAGTTGGAGCAACTCACGTAATTAATGCCGCGAGCGCTGATCCTGTTGCCGAAGTGAAGAAGATTTGCGGAGGGGTGGACTATGCATTTGAGGCCCTTGGTCGCGAAAGCACTATTCAACAGGCATGGGGCACCGTTGGGGTGGATGGAACGCTGATTTTGGTCGGGCTAATGAAAAATGGCGCCACCATCACCCTTGATGCCGGACCTTTTGTAAACGAGCAGTCAATAAAGGGTTGCTACTTTGGCTCGGCAAACCTGAGAAAAGATGTCCCGGCGTTAGTAAATCGTTATCTAAGCGGGGAACTATTCCTAGACGAACTCATATCTGAGCGGATAGGTTTAGAAGGTCTTAATTCAGCCTTTGATCGATTAAGGGCTGGAGAAGGGGCACGAAACGTTCTGGTCTTTGACTAAGGGCATTTCACGTAAGTACAAAATTCCAAAAACCTTGCAATCAACACGTGTATTGCAAGGAATAAGGATGTATGACAAAACACATACCACTTACAACTAGGAGGAACGTAGTGAAGTTTTCTAAACTCACAAGCGGATCAGTAGCTGCAGCACTTGTTGTTGCACTAGCGATCCCAGCAATCGGTGCTTCTTCTGCATCAGCTGCAACTAACTACGCAAAGATCACCACTGCTTCACAAGGTGGCGGACTTGCTGGATTAGCAGCTGCATGTAAGAAAGAAGGACAGCTCAACGTAATCGCTCTGCCTCACTACTGGGCAAACTACGGCGACATGATCACAGCATTCTCAAAGGCATATGGCGTCAAGATTGATGAAGCTAACCCAGAAGGTTCTTCACAGGAAGAAATTGATGCTGCAATCACAAACAAGGGAACTAACCGTTCACCTGACGTATTCGACATCGGTTTAGCCGTTGCAGTTAAGTACCTAGGAACAGGAACTTTTGCTCCTTACAAGGTAAAGACATGGTCTTACCTACAAGGTGCATCAACACTTTCAGCAAATGCTGAAGCAACACCTAACTACACAGGAACAATGACAATCGGTTACAGCGGAGCGCTTGGAACAATCACAAGCCTTAACGATCTTCTAGATCCAAAGTTCAAGGGCAAGATTGCTCTGAACGGAGATCCACTAGGTTCATCTGCTGCAATGAATGGTATTTACATGATCAATAAGGCACTTGGCGGAACATTTGACGATGTTTCAAAGGGTGTTGCATTCTTCAAGAAGCTAAAGGATGCAGGAAACTTCATCAACGTAAACCCAACTGAGGCAACAATCGCTTCAGGTCAGACACCAGTTGTGATCGACAATGGCTACATTCAAGCCGGCGTTGTAAAGCAGATGGCTGCAGCTGGCAAGGTTTGGAAGATGTTCACACCTGCTTCAGTTGGTTCTACATACAACAGCGCAATTTCAGCATGGGCGCCACATCCAGCATGTGCACGTCTATGGATGGAATTCTCATTGGGTGAAAAGGGCGCAGATATCTGGGCACAGGGTGGAGCAACTCCAACACTTTGGGTCTGGCTACTAAAGACAGCTCGCGCAACAGCAGCTGGCAAGGCATCTATCGGTAAGAGCAAGGTTGTTGCTGAGGCTGCAACTGCAGCACAGACAACAGCTGCACGTGCTTACCTAAAGACAGCTTGGCCTGCAGCTGTAGGAACTAACTAAGTAGAAACGTCAATTCATTGACACAGCTTCAATACAAGGGAACCGGTTCTGCCACTGGCAGGACCGGTTCTCGGTATTGGCGCAGTAAGAGCGCTTACTTAGGCGTAATTCCATTTCTTATTGTTAGCGGATTATTTTTACTCTATCCAACATGGAATGTTGCATCAGGTGCCTTTCAAGATAACTATGGAAAATTCAGCCTAAAAGTTTTAAAAGAAGTTTTTAACTCTGG
>CAIJYZ010000013.1 GCA_903825015.1 uncultured Actinomycetes bacterium | reverse complement strand
TCCAAGGTGTCCCGTAGAAACCTTCAACTACTCCGCGAATTGCAAAATCAGGACCTTCATCAACTTCAAGTGAGCTCTCTGAAGTAGCGCTCCAACTAGCTAAACGATTGAGTGCATAGCGAAGGCTATGGTCGAGAGCTAAACCAATTGTGGCTGTGATAGTTGAACCCGAGCGCGATGCCTTAATTGTGAAGCCTTCCAACCGTTTTGGCCGCGCTGTAGTAACAGTGATTGCATAATCACCCTTAACGGTGTGTGTTGAAAAGAATGCATCGGCAATTTCTTGCTGCAATGGGTTACGAAGATCGAGCTTCATTAGATTTTAACTTCCTTTGCCGCCGACGTTAGGTTAGTAATAAAATCTTGTGAGACCGATCCAAAGTATCGGTGCGCAGCGTGCATTACCGCGCCAAACACTGGAGACACATCAAGTACTCGCATCTGCATATTTGGCAAAGTAGCTTTAATCGTCTTTTCAAATACCTCATCAAAAACGCTATTGGCTGCAGTATGCAGACCACCAGCACGGATTAGTTCGATTGTTGAACCTTCAAAATTGAGTTGTTGTACGACACCTTGAATATCGATTGCATGTTGTTCGGCAACCTTTGTTACAACTTCTATCGCACCGGTATCACCTTGATCTGCCAAGGAAAAAATTAGGGGAGCCAAGGTTTCATCAAGGCTAACGCGTCCACGAGCTACTGCCGTGAAAAATTCAACGGGATCATCGAAGCCAACGGCTGCAGGAAGTTGTTTGTACAGTGCGGTTTTTTCCTTTATTCCGTGATGAGCTCTGGCGATTAGATCTAGTGCAGTGTCTACGAGCTGACCTGCGCCACCTCCTTCGCCAAGCTCCATACCCATTGTCTGCACACTGCCAGTTGAACAGCGTCCAGCTGATTTTCCACCAGTACCGGCGATAGATACACAACCAATCCCCGAAGGAATTCCGGCAAAGAGCGCGGCAAAGGAGTCATTAATTAACTGGCATTTCCCATCTAGAGCTAAGGCACTGACAACGGGTGCTAATAGTTTCTTATCTTCTTCCCAATCGACGCCAGCTAAAGCAAAGGTTGAATCAACGATATCGCTACGCAAAATGCTTGCTTTGGCACAAACTGCATCGATGATCTCATCTAAACTCTTTTGGACCGCAGAAATACCTACGCGCTCCCAGTTGGCTCCACCATTGGCTGCAGTTGCAACGATATTTCCTTCAAGATCAACTAAACATGCATGAGTCTTTGTACCGCCGCCATCGATACCTAGAATGACTTTACTCATTAAAGAGTCCAATCATTCCTGCATTCTCCTTTTTCAAATCGCTCCATAATTCGCGTGCATCTGAAATATCTGGCCCAATTGGATTTGTGATCAATGCACGAAGGGCGCTGTCTTCACTCCCAGTCACAGCGGCGTTAATTGTTAGTAATTCAAAATCTTTAACACTTCGTACCAATGAATCTATATCGCCACGCATTTCACCAGTTTTGATGGAGTGCGCACCCTTGGAACTAATGATCGCTGGAATCTCCATGACTGCATTATCTGGAAAGCCTGGAACCGCGCCATTATTGAGCGTATTAACGATATGCGTAGTGCCGGCATCGGTATAAATATCTGCCATCAATTCAGCTGCTGAATCAGAGTAATACGCCCCACCGCGCTGCATGAGTTCTTCTGGTTTAGTTACAAGAGCTTCATCCTTAAATTTTTCAATCAGTACTTCTTCAATTTTCATCACTTCGCTGGCGCGAGTTGGATGTTCGGATTGATAATCAACCCACTGCTTTTCCGAATAGTAGTAAGACAAGTAATAGTTAGGGATTGCTTGCAGCAAATCGATTGAGCTCTGTGTCCATGCTGGCGAGTCTCCCGGCTTGCCTTTTTCAATAGTTAAACCGCGAAAAGCTTTGATTGCTTCAACGCTTCGATCAATGCCATTTACTTGCACGCCACGAATCCACGATAAGTGATTGAGCCCTATGTAATCAAAGTTAACTTCCGTTGCAGCGACTCCCATCGCCTCTGCGACTTCGATACGGGTATTCCAAGGAACGTTACACAACCCAATAATTGTTAACTCTGGAACCTCTTGAATAAGGGCCTGTGTAATTAAACCTGCAGGATTAGTGAAGTTAAGAAGCTTTGCATGCGGTGCTTCTTGAGCAATTGTGCGAGCTACATTGAGCGCTACCGGAATTGTGCGCAATGCTTTAGCAAAGCCTCCAACGCCGACAGTTTCCTGACCAACAAGGTGATACTTACGACCCAATAACTCATCTCGGTGACGTGCGGCTTGAGTTCCAACACGGAACTGACTGACGACAAATGATGCACCTCGAACGCCAGTGGCTAAATCAGTTCCATATTCGATTGCAATATCTACACCAGCAGCTTTGATCATACGTTTTGCAAATGCGGCGATGATCGTTAATTTTGTTTCTTCGATATCAACTAAATGAATTACCGTGATTGGCAGACGGTTATGTCGCTTAATTATCCCGTCGATAAGTTCAGGTGTGTAAGTAGAGCCTCCACCAATGACCGCTAATTTCATCTACATCGACCCAGCTAGGCCTCGTACGGTCCCCGCTGGTTTGTGGATGTCGTGGAAGACCCGATCGCACGCCTGTTGCGTAGCGATATTGAGTGCACCAACGAGAATTCCAGTATCGCCAAGAGTTGATACTTCAATCCGTGGGGGAAAGGGCACGATCTCTGAAACTAACTTCTTAATGGGGTCGATGAAAAACGATGCTTGGCGGCCGATT
>CAIJYZ010000012.1 GCA_903825015.1 uncultured Actinomycetes bacterium | reverse complement strand
CACGCTGTAGATATCGTTTTTGACACAATCGTTCGCAACCTTTCAAAGGGCGAAGATGTAATGATCAACGATTTCGGTAAGTTCAAGAAGGTTGATCGCAAGGCACGTATGGGACGTAACCCATTTACAGGCGAAACAATCAAGATCAAGGCTTCAAAGAAGGCTCGCTTCCTACCTGCAAAGGGTCTGAAGGATGTCATCTCAGGTGAGCGCAAGCTCGGACCTGCTCCAAAGCCAGAACCAAAGCCAGTTGTTAAGGCAAAGCCAGTTGTAGCCAAGAAGGCTGCGAAGAAGGCTCCTGCTAAGAAGGTTGTAGCAAAGAAGGCAAAGCCAGTTGCTAAGAAAGCCGTAGCAAAGAAGGCAAAGCCAGCAGCTAAGAAGGCTGTTAAGAAGGTTGCAAAGAAGAAGTAACTCTCGTTTCTTTTTCTTTAACGGGGTCGGCTCACGCCGGCCCCGTTTTCTTATGCCCTATTGAGGGGCAAATCGCTAGTATTGCCCAATGGCGGATTACAAAGTTTCATATGCACCGCCAACTGGAAAGCCACTTGGCACCAATCTAACTTTTAAAATCTGTACCAAAATTGTTATCCCTATTCTTAATCTCGTTGGAAAGAAGCAATGGCGTGGAGCTGAAAATATCCCGCAGACCGGGCGAGTAATCGTTGCGAGCAACCATGTTTCCTATTTAGATGTTTTATTTTTCACTCACTTTATATTCCGTAGCGGCCGTGCACCACGCTACATCGGGAAAGAAGGAGTCTTTAAAGTTCCAGTTATCGGCAAAATTTTACTTGCCGCCGGTCAAGTTCCAGTTGCTCGCGAAGGCAAGGATGCAGCTAAGGCGTTAGAACATGCACTCAAGCTTCTTGAAGCGGGCCACTGTTTAGGCGTATATCCCGAAGGCACATTAACCCGTGATCCCAATGGTTGGCCGATGGTTGCAAAGACCGGGCTTGCACGACTTGCGATTATGACTAAGTCGCCCGTGATTCCAATTGCGCAATGGGGATCACAAATCGTGATGCCTACCTATGAAAAGAAGATTAAATTTTTTCCTCGCACACCAATTAAAATCCTTGCTGGAGCTCCACTTGATTTATCGAAGTGGGATGGCAAAGAAAATGATCCAGCAGCGTTAACCGAGGCCACGGCATTTGTCATGAGGGCGATTACAGATCTTCTCGAAGAACTTCGCGGAGAAAAACGTCCCGTTGAAATCTTTGATCCGCATACCTCAAATCTTCCTCGCACCGGAAACTTTAAAAAGAAGCGATGAGTAAGGTCACTGTATTAGGAACTGGTTCTTGGGGCAGCACGATGGCTCAAGTTTTATCTGATGCAGGAAATCATGTATTAATGTGGGGGCGTAATCAGGAGATCGTTGATGAAATAAATACCACCCACAGCAACCGCAAGTACCTTGATGAAAATATTTTGCCACTTGGGTTAACGGCAACCAGCGATTTACGGCAAGCTTTTGAATACTCAAATATCTATGTCCTTGCGATTCCTGCACAGGCTCTGCGCGAGAACTTAAGAGCGTGGAAACCCTTAGCGGATTCGAATGCCACATATGTCAGCACTCTTAAAGGAATTGAAGTGAGTTCTCTTTCGCGAATGACTGAAATCATTCATGAAGAGATGGATACTCAAAACGTAGCCTTAATTACCGGCCCGAACCTTGCAACAGAGTTAATACTTCGACAGCCGGCAGGTGCCGTAGCCGCCGCCCCGACAATGATGTTGGCAGATAAAGTTCAGCAGCTCTTTGCAACTCCGTACTATCGCGTTTACACATCAACTGATGTACTGGGCTGCGAATATGCGGGTGCT
Organism: uncultured Actinomycetes bacterium; assembly: GCA_903825015.1. Taxonomy (GTDB): domain Bacteria; phylum Actinomycetota; class Actinomycetes; order Nanopelagicales; family Nanopelagicaceae; genus Planktophila. The sequence goes on along the minus strand of CAIJYZ010000012.1, from coordinate 3,923 downwards.
ATTAAATCTGTCATTGCCCTGGCCGTAGGAATTTCAATCGGAATGGGTTTTGGAGAAAATACTCAAGCGATGCTCATAACTCGCGGACTTAATGAAGTAGCTCGCCTTTGCGCAGCTCATGGCGCAGATCCCTTAAGTGCTGCAGGTTTAGCCGGGATGGGCGATCTTGTGGCGAGTTGCGGTTCACCGCTTTCGCGAAATCGCACATTCGGCGAGGTTTTAGGACGTACAGGATCTATGGAATCTGCGCGTGAACAAGTGGCAAAGACCGTTGAAGGCGTAGCCTCTTCCAATGCAGTTCTTGAAATCGCCCATCGAGTAGGAGTTGAAGTGCCAGTCATTGAAGCCGTTGCAGATGTAGTAGCGGGCACAATTTCACCCGCCGGTGCTCTGGATCGACTTATGGAAATATCTACTCGAGCTGAAAACTTTATTCGATGAGCAAATTAAATGTTGCAGTTATCTGCGGAGGCATCAGCAGCGAACATGAGATTTCATGCATCTCAGCTGGGGGAGTCTTAAAGGGTTTGGATTCAGATAAATTCAATGCAGTATTAATTGGAATCACCAAGGCCGGTAACTGGGTGTTGCTGCCAAATGACTACCCGTTGGAGATTATCGACGGAAAACTTCCAACGATAGATGAGCGCGCAACGGCGATTGCCGCCGATGTACATGGCTTTAGCGTTAATGGAATAACTTTAGAGATTGATGTTGTTTTTCCGGTTTTGCATGGACCGTACGGTGAAGATGGCACGATCCAAGGAATGCTCGAAATCGCAAACCTGCCATATGTCGGAAGCGGTGTCCTTGCTAGTGCCGTTGCAATGGATAAATCTTTTGCCAAACCAATCTTTGCCGCAGCTGGAATCAAAGTTGCCGATGGAATAGTTTTAACAAGTTCGGATAAGCAGGTGTCTATCGATGATCTAGCATTTCCAGTCTTTGTTAAACCCGCCCGCGGTGGTTCAAGTCGAGGCACGCATAAAGTTAAATCTATCGATGGTTTAAATGCTGCGCTCAAAGATGCGTTTTTGTTTGATCACAAAGTGATGATCGAGCAAGCAGTGAATGGACGCGAAATTGAATGCGCTGTTCTTGAGTCTGATGGTGTTGTCCAAGCCTCCGTCGTTGGCGAAATCATTATTGATAGCAAATTTGAATTCTATGATTTTGAAGCAAAGTATTTGGATGGGGCTACATCAGTAAAAATTCCGGCAGATATTCCAAGTGAAGCTGCCGAAGAAATTCGCTCAAAGGCAGTTCAAGCCTTTAAGGCTCTGGGTTGTAGCGGACTTGCCCGCTGCGATTTCTTCTATACGGACCAGGGTGAAATCGTAATTAATGAGATCAACACGATGCCAGGATTTACTGGGACATCAATGTATCCAAAACTATGGACGGCAAGCGGGGTTGAATATAAAGCCTTAATTACATCTTTAATTGAGACAGCATTGAAACGTACCAATGGAGTCTTGGGAAACTAATTTTTAGGCCTGGCTGGTGACGCTAACCCACCGGTAATATTCACGTGAAAGCAAGACTCGAGCATTGTGCCTTGGGTTTGATTTAATGGATAGGGCTACCAAAATGCGAGTGATGGTGTGCTCCACAGCTTTTTCTGTAACTAAGCGGATTCTTGCGATTTCAGCATTGCTGCTACCTAAGGCAACAAGTCGCAAAGTTTCAATTTGTACTGCAGTCAGAGAGTGCAGTGCTGAAACAAATTTGGATTCATCAGTAAAAGTAGAACTGTTAATCCAGCGCATTTTGCTGCGGCCTATTACATCTTCTAGTGAATTATTTATACCAGCAACTAGCACCTGCAAATCAGTTACTGAACTCTTAAGAATCACCTGAACACCATAAGGAAGTTCTTTTTCGGAGATGCCGACTAATCGCAGGTCAGGAGTAGTGGTTAAAAAAACTAAGCCAAGGTTTGGATTCTGCATTCGAGCACCTTCGGCTATCACAACGGCATGATCGGCATTCGAATCTAAAGATAAAAGGAGGGCATCTGGCTTATGTTCTTTGATTGATTCGATTGCGCTAAACCAATCATTTACTAAATCGAAAACTTTAAAGCCAATAGATCCAAGAGCGCACGCAGTTAATAGTGATTCGTATTTGTTCTCGTCTACGAGTGAGATGCGAATGTTCACACATGACAGTAACCCACTTCTCTAACACCGGCTTACTCAAATAAATTCGATTAACTTTGGGGTCAACCCCCGAGTAATATTTTAAATCTCGGTTTTTGGGGGTTTCCCCCACTTTCATTTGATTTGTGAGTATGGTTTAAGCATTGGGAAAACCTCCTAGTGTTTTCTTAATCAAAGAATCTGAGTTGATGGCGATGGTAGCGACAGTAGAAAAAGCACCACTGGCATTAGAGCGAATCGCCATCATAGAAAACTCTTTTCATCCAGGTATGGGTTTATTCATTGCTAGAGGTTTTGAGGATGAATCCAATGAAACTCTTGAAGTAAAAGTCTTTGATTCAGAGGTTGCAGTCGAAAAAATCAATTCTTTAAAACCACAGGTCGCTATTTTGGATTTGGATTCAATGCGACGCGTTGATGCACTACAAATCGCTTTAGATATTCGCAAATCTTTACCGGATCAAGTAATTATATTTATGGCCGGTAAAGCAAATCCGATTTTTGCCCGTGAAGGAATGTTGTCGGCCCTTTGGGATCGGGCTTATTGGCTCAACGAGCCTTCACGAAATCCTTCGGTGGTGCTCTCTGAAATCCTTCGCGCCTATAACGGCCTTCCTCAAATTCGCCCTTCTTTTCTTGAAGCAGCAATTGATGAAACAAATTTTGCTGGTTTACTTTCTCCACATCAACACCGCGTAATGCGTCTCATGGCTTTGGGTGGCAGTAATTCGGAAATCGCCCATGAGTGCAAAGTTACTGAAAAGGCTGTAGAGCGAACTATCTCAGCTGCTTCAAAGCTGTTAGAAGTTACGCCTGCATCAACAACGACAAATCATCGAGTAAATGCTGCTAATAAATACTTACGAGCTTTATTTTATTCAGACTCCTTAGAGATGTAACCACAAATACAAATTGCTTCTATTTCTCCATCTCGTAAAACAATGAAATCTGCCGCTTTACCGACCTCTAAAGAGCCGCATTGGTTTTCTCGAAACATTTGGTAGGCGGCATTTTTGGTGTAAAAGGTAAGTGATTGCTCTTTAGTAATAGCCTCTTCTATGTTCCATGCATCATTGCTACCAGCAGCGGGATTTGTTCGCGTGACGGGCACATTGATGGCTTGCATTGGTATGTGACTTGTCACCGGCCAGTCGCTTCCAAAAGCAATCATTGCACCAGCACTAATTAATGATTGAAGCCGGTATTGAAGGTTATTTCTTTCATCGCCTATGCGCGGCGCAATCAACTCTTTATTCATCGGGTCCATATAGCACCAGAGCGGTTGGACATTGGCAATCACGCCTAATTTTGCAAAGCGGGGCAGATCGTCATCGCAGATTAATTGAGCGTGAACAATGACAGGGCGGCGATCCCAATGTGGATTGACTTGTTGCATTGCTTCAATTGAATCCAGTGCTTGTTTAACCGCAGCATCACCGATTGCATGTAGATGAACTTGAAAACCCAAAGCATCATATGCAACTAAGGCATTGAGCAGTTCTTCGTTGCTCCAAATTGCGATTCCGCACGATGTTGGGTCATCTAAATAAGGGTGCGTTAGATGAGCAGTACCTGCTGACAACGCGCCATCAAGTAAAAACTTAATACTGTTGCCCTGCAACAAGGTTGGATTATCGAGGTCAAGACATTGTTCTCGTAGTTCATTGAATTCATCGATATCGCCAAACCAAGTACTGGGAGTAGCAAGAAAAGATAGATTGAAGGGGATGGTTAAATCTCCAGATTGCGCGGCAGCTATGT
>CAIJYZ010000011.1 GCA_903825015.1 uncultured Actinomycetes bacterium | reverse complement strand
GATTCACTGAATAAATGGACTACGCCCGTGGGCTCGGCGCTCTTCATCATCGCGCCAGGGGTAGAAAAAGGAGATTGGATCGGCAGTTCGCTACTTGGTTAGCGGGCGATGCGGGTGTTCATGCGTGCTTCGCGCAGGCGGCGAAGGCGCTTTACGAGCATAGGAGATGCGGCAAGAGCATCATCACGATCGATTAAGTCATTAAGAAGTTGGTAATAACGGGCAGCTGAGAGGTCGAAAAGCTCCTTGATTGCCGCTTCTTTCGCCCCTGCATAACGCCACCAACTGCCCTCAAAATCCAGGATACGGGTTTCAAGGTCGCTCAGGCCAGATGGCATTACTGACTCTTCTTGTGCAGACATAGGTAAAAGCGTATCGGGTGGGCCGCTAAAACTGTGGGATTTAATACTGTTTAAAGGGTAGAAAGAATCATTTCGATATCGCTGATTTTCGTCCATGGATTAACAATGGCAAAGCGAAGAATCGGCTGGCCGTGATGCGATGACGGTGGAATGAAACCGATTTGATCGGCAAGTAATTGATCAGACCATTTCTGATAATCACTTATTGCCCAACCTTTGCGAATAAATGCAACGATAGAAAGCTCGGGTTCACAAATTAGCTCTAGATCTGGATGCGCCTTAACTAATTGTGCAGCTTGGCGCGCAACTGTTAATGAATGTTCCATCGCTTCGGTGTAGGCATCTGTTCCGTGGGCTGCAAGTGAAAACCAGAAAGGTAAACCGCGAGTACGACGTGTCAACTGAATCGCATAATCCGACGGTGACCATGCACCATCTTTTAACGTATCTAAATATGAAGCATGTTGCGAGTGAACAAGTCGTGCTAATTCAGGTTCACGGTAAATAAGTGCGCAGGCGTCGTATGGTGCGAATAACCATTTGTGTGGATCAACAATCAAAGAATCAGCGGCCTCTACCCCATCGAAATGTGAACGAACCGATGGTGCGCAAAGCGCAGCTAAGCCATATGCACCATCAACATGGAACCAAATACCACGATCGTGTGCCGCGGCTGCGATTCCCTTTAAGTCATCAATGATTCCAAGATTTGTTGTTCCCGCAGTTGCGACAACTGCAAATACTCGATGAGTAGTTGTTGCATGTAAGTGATCAATGGCATGTGCGACGGCGTCTCCCATTAATTTTCCGCTTGAAGCAACGGGAACCTTTAGAACATCAACATCCATGACATTTGCTGCAGTAACAATCGATGAGTGCGCTTCTTCGCTACAAGCAATTACCCAACGTGATGCACCAGGATGGTTCTTGCGCCCCTGTGCGCGTGCAACAACAAGTGCTGAAAGATTTCCAATCGTTCCGCCTTGAACAAAAACGCCTCCGGATTGCCCTGGCAAATTTGCTAAATCGGCAATCCAACGTAAGGCCTGGTTTTCGGCAAAAACTGCACCTGCGCCTTCTTGCCAAGAGCCGCCATACAAAGCACTTGCGCCGACAACAAGATCAAAAAGGTTTGCATATTCACTTGGGGCAGATGGAATAAAGGCTAAGTTGCGCGGGTGATCAGTTGAAATACATGCCTTTGCTAATACTGAAGTAAATACTTCAAGGGCTTCATGTCCGCCCAGACCGCGCGCAGTAATTGTGTTTCCAACCTCGCTAAATAAATCTTCAGCGGTGCGCGGACCATCAAGGGGCGGATCGTTTTTTAATCGATCAAGACTGTATGCCAAAACTTCAGCCGCTAAGGCCTCGACTTCTGGCGTGAACTCATGCATCTTTTGCTGCCCTTTTAATAATATTGCGAACCATCGTTGGAAATACAAAGTAGTGGAATGGGGAAATTGCATACCAATATAGCTGACCACCTAAGCCGCGTGGATTAAAAGTCGCCTCTTGAATTAAATGAGTTTTTCCATCGCGTTCTTCAACAATAAACTCCAGCCAAGCTTTTCCAGGTAGAACCATTTCGGCGTAAAGTTTTAAACGACGCCCGCTTTCTAACTCTTCGACTCGCCAGAAATCTAGACTCTCACCAACGCGCAAATAATCAGGGTCGCGCCGACCTCGACGCAATCCAACACCACCAACAAATCGATCTAGTATTCCCCGACCCCACCAAAGAAAATCCGAACCAAACCAACCGTTCTCTCCGCCGATGCTTTCAATCTGTTTCCAAATCTTTGCCGCCGGAATATCAGAAATTGCTTCGCGGCGATCACGTAAGACCGCCTCACCTGCCCAATCAGGATCACCCTGGGCTTTTTGCCAAGGCGCAGTTGGAATCGTTGCATCTGACCAACGTGTTTCTACTTTGTGATCTGTAGTTCGAGATAGCGCCAAATTAATTGCGGTTTCTACATCACTTAATCCCTCAGGTGGAGGCGCAATGATTGCGTCAATCGATTTATTTGGATCTGCAACTACTTCGCTAATGAGTGAACCAACTAACGGGCGGGCAAGAGAAGTTGGGACTGGGGTGACTAATCCAATCCAAAGCGATGAGAGTCCTGGAGTTAAGACCGGAACCTTGATAATCCAACGTTTCTTCAGCCCTGATAGCTTCGCAAATTTCTGCATCATGTCGGCGTAAGTGAGTACTTCTGGCCCTCCGATATCAAAAACTCTATCGACCGGTGAAACTAATGTGGCTGCATTCTTTAAGTAATACAAGATGTCACGGATTGCAATGGGATGTGTTTTATTCATTACCCATTTAGGCGTTGTCATGATTGGAAGTCGGTGAGTTAAATGGCGAAGCATTTCAAAAGATGCTGATCCCGAGCCGATAATAATTCCTGCGCGAAGCTCCATTACCGGTACTGAAGTCGAAGCAAGTTCAGCTCCAGTACTAACGCGTGAAGCTAAGTGCTTGCTGATGTTTACATCGTTGGCAATTCCACCAAGATACACAATCTGTTGAACACCAGCTTTCTCGGCAACCTGTGCGAATTGCTTCGCCATCTCTGCTTCAATTTCATCAAATTTCTTACCCAAGTTAATTGAATGCAATAGGTAATAAGCAGTATGGATTCCTTTAAGTGCGCGTGCTAAATCCTCGACTTTATTAGCGGTGCCTTCGCAGATATCGACTTTGTTAGCCCACGGCTGTCCCTTTACTTTGTTGCTATCACGAACAAAGACGCGAACATCAAAATCCTCATCAACTAATGTGCGAACCAATCTGCCGCCAACATAACCAGATGCTCCAGTAATAAGGATTTTATGATTTCTAAGTGGTGTGGTCACAATGCAAAGCCTAGACTGATATCTATGCAAAACACACCTGAAAAACCACGCGTGGTAATCCTTGGCGCAGGATTCGGTGGATTAACAGCAGCAAAAGAACTATCGGGTTTTGCAGATGTTGTACTAGTAGACAGACATAACTTTCAAACATTCTTGCCCTTGCTTTACCAGGTTGCTAGTGCTGGATTAGCTGCAGATCATGTTGCTCATCCGATTAGAGGCGCGCTTAGAAAATCAGGAGTCCAATTCCGAATGGGCTCACCACTTTCAATTGATCACAAGAACAAAGAAATCAAACTTGATAGTAGTGAGGTTCTTCCTTTCGATTATTTAATTGTCGCCCTTGGCTCTGCCAATGCAGATTTTGGAATTCCCGGAGTAAATGAACATGCACTTGGCATGAAAAGTGTTACTGAGGCAATCGCCATACGAGCCCAAATAATGCGCAGATTTGAAGATCTCTGCCGTTTTGAGGATGACACGATTTTTTCTATCGCCGTTGTTGGTGGTGGGCCAACAGGTGTTGAAATGGCAGGAGCTTTCGCCGAATTAGTTCGTGGTCCGCTCAAAAATGATCAGCGCCATGCTGCCGCAAATATTCGAGTCCATTTGATTGAGGCAGGTTCAAGAATTCTTCCTATGTTTTCACCCAAATTGTCTGCTAGAGCGCAAAAAGATTTGGAAAAGCTTGGTGTTCAGGTTCACCTTGATACCGCCGTTAAGCAGATCAAACCGCGCACCATAGAAATCATGAATGGTGAAATAATCCCTGCCGAAGTAACCGTTTGGGCTGCTGGCGTAAAAGGTGAACCTGCGGCAGCACAATTGAATTTGCCATTAATTAATACCCGCATAGATGTTGAACAATCCTTACAAGTTAAGAATTACCCATATATTTTTGCTATTGGAGATATTGCAGGCTTTGCAAGTAGCAATGGGCGACTACTGCCAATGGTTGCCCCGGTTGCTATGCAACAAGGCAGATTTGTTGCAACTCAAATTGGGCGTCTCATTGAAAATAAACCATTGAGCGCTTTCAAGTATGTAGATAAAGGTTCGATGGCAACTATTGGGCGGCATAAAGCAATTGTGGAAGTAAAGAAATTTAAGTTGGTCGGAATTCCAGCTTGGTATGCCTGGCTGTTTTTACATCTATTTTATTTATTGGGTGGAAGAAATAAGATTGGCACTATGGCTGACTGGACCTGGAACTATCTAACTTTTGACCGTGGGAATCGACACATTATGGATGCTAACTAATGCCAGATTACGTCGACCTACGTGGACACCAGATATATGCCTACGAATGGGAACATGAAGGTGAAGCTGTAGTTTTGCTTCACGGTGGCTTGAGCAAAACATCAAGTTGGGATTATCTAATGGTTCCCCCACTAGAAGATCAGTTCCACGTCTTTGCATATGACCGTACTGCACATGGCTTTACTGCAGACCAGCCAGGCAGCTTGCACTTTGAGTTTCAAGCTCAAGAAGCGATTGCATACCTTGAAGATGTGGTTAAAGAACCTGCACATTTAATTGGATATAGCGATGGCGGAATTATTGCCCTACTTGTTGCTATTGCTCGCCCAGAGTTGGTCAAGTCAATCGTTGCGATCGGTGCTAATTATCATTACAGCGCACCGTTAAGTGAGTTTGCCGAAGCCTTTGTCTCTGAAGATGATCAAGCCGAATACAACTTAATTTCTCCTGATGCGCCGCACACTTTGTTAGAAAAGATCATACGCATGAATCAGATTTGGAAAACTGAACCTAATATCTCCTTAACTGATATCGCTTCAATTCAATGCCCGGTGTTAGTAATGGCAGGAGATGATGATGTGATTAAACATGATCACACAATTTCACTCTATGAAAATCTACCTCTGGGGCAGTTAGCGATAATCCCTGGAACTTCACATGCTCTTGTTAAAGAAAAGCCTGTGCTGATGATTGCAATTATTATGCAGTTCTTGGAGGACTTGAGCTATCCGATTACTCGGCAACCAATCCGACGAATTAACAATCTACAGGAGTAATTTTTCCTGTTGCAACGTCGTAGATTGCGCCGCCAACAAAAACTCCGGTATTTAGCAATCGATAGTTGCGGACCATTTGTACATCTTCAATCAATGCCGCTTGTTGATTTGCCACGGTTTTAAATTCAAGTTCAGATGTATCAATTCCATATTTTGTATCAATCTCACGATGTATCTCGGCCTCATCAACTTGTGCCATTCGGCAATTTGTATGAGGCATGATCAAAATACGCTTTACGCCTAATAGATACGTGGCAAGAACCAAAGTACGCAGTACGTCATCAGTTACGCGAGCGCCGGCATTGCGCAGAATCTTGGCATCGCCAGATCGCATTCCGATTACTGAAAGTGGATTAATGCGTGAATCCATACATGTAACGATTGCTAAACCCTTTTGGGCAGTTCCCGTGAGATCAGAGTATTTAAAACTCTTGATGTATTCATCATTAGCAGCCAAAGCATCGGCAAATTGATCATGAGGAAAGGTGGACATAGATTCCTCCTTAACAACTACGAGCCCCCCGTCAGGATTGAACTGACGACCTGCGCATTACAAGTGCGCTGCTCTACCACTGAGCTAGAGAGGCCTACGTGCGAACACGTATGGCGGTCTTGCGACCAGCGGCAATTATGGCAGTGGAATCCAAAAACTTAAAATCGTGGGTTCGGGCCAGCCTCAACGGTAGGTTGTGCCCGTGAGATTAGGCGTTCTAGATGTCGGTTCAAATACGATCCATCTTCAGGTTATGGATGCCCATCTTGGTGCCCGCCCAACACCTGCTACCAATTTCAAGGTTGAACTTAGGTTGACTGAATACCTGGATAAATCTGGATCAATTTCATCGCAAGGTGTTGATTTATTGCATCAAGCTGTAGGCGACGCTGTTTCGCATGCCAATGAAAATCAAACCGATGAGATTTTGGCCTTTGCAACTTCGGCGGTGCGTGATGCAAAAAATGGTGCCCAGATTATTCGCGATATAAACCAACGTCATCAGATCGATTTGCAGATTTTGACTGGAGATGAAGAAGCAAAGATGACTTTTTTGGCGGTCCGCCGATGGTTAGGTTGGTCGGCTGGAAAACTCTTGGTTCTAGATATTGGTGGGGGTTCACTTGAAATCGCTTCGGGTGTTGATGAAACACCTGAGGCAACAATCTCATTGCCGTTAGGTGCTGCGCGGCTAACTCGCGATTTCTTAGGTGGAGATCCCTATAGTTCCAAAGGTGTTAAATTTCTTGAAGAGTTTGTAAGCAGTAAGTTAGAAGATGAACTCCCTGCAATTCTACGTGTGCATGACGCCGATCATTTTGTTGCAACAAGTAAGACTTTTAGAACTTTAGCCAGACTTTCTGGGCACATGTTCAACGAAAACCCTAAGTACTTAGAGAGCGCTAATTTAAAAACAATGATTTCTAAATTGGCTGAAATGACAAACAAATCTCGAGCAGAACTACCCGGAGTGTCAAATAGTCGTGCTCAGCAGATAGTTGCTGGCGCAATTGTTGCCCGCTCCGTTATGGCAACCCTTGATATCGATCGAGTTGAAATCTGCCCGTGGGCATTACGAGAAGGCGTTGTTTTACGAAGGTTAGATTGGCTGAACAACTAAGCCTTAGGTGCTTCAACCCAGTCAATGGCAATGATTTCACCATCTCGATAATGCAGAACCCAGGATTCACCAGGTTCTAATTTTTGATCCAACTGCTTGAAATTTTTCTTACCGATTAATTTCTTCAGCAATTTAGGCAGGATTGGATTGTGGCTACAAATAATTGCGCTCTTGCCCTCATCCATTAAGTTCTGGGCGTAATCTAAAGGCGCTTCTCTATCTTTTTCATATCCGTATTCACTTAAATCGGCTGAATAAATCGGATTCATCTTTAATGAGCGGGCTATCGGATCTATGGTTTCGATACAGCGTTGAGCATCGGATGAGTGAATCTCTGTGACGTTATATGGCAAGTACAAAGAGAGCATGCGTTTTGCCTGTATTTGGCCAAGTTGCGCCAATGGACGATCACCGTCATCGCCATCCCAATCTTCGCGCTTAACGGCTTTGCCGTGGCGTAATAAGACAAGTGGGGTTGTTCCAGAATCAAACTCCAAAAAGAAATCAACTAATGATTTATCATCTTCTAAAGTTAATTTCTTTTTAGCATCCGCCGGTGTCAACCAAAGAAGTTGATCAACTTCTTGTAAGTCCGTTGTCCCGGTAGGTTCACCAAAAGCTTGCGCCGACCAGTACTTAACAATCTTCTTAACGCCATCAACATCGTATGTAACATCGCCAATTTCTGGACCAAAGACCGGGGTGTAACCAGTTTCTTCCATTACTTCTCGATAAGCGCAACCAATCATGGTTTCGTTTGGGTCTAACTTTCCTTTTGGAAGCGACCAATCGTCATAGCGTGGGCGATGAATCACTGCCAGCTCAATTTTTTTCTTGCCTACTTGGCGCCAAAGGACTGCGCCAGCTGCATAAATAACTTGAGTTTCGATAGTCATTTACCGATCCTTTGAATAGTGTTTAATTAAGACAGAGTGCACGTTATTGAGTTGTTCGCCTTTTTTGTTTTTGCTGGTTCTAGTCCAAACTACGCCGTTCAACTGCCAACTTGATGAATCTTCGCTCAATCCCAAGTCGATAATCCCTTGCAATCTAGCGTGATGATCCTTCTTGTCAATTCGAACCAAACTTTCTACACGGCGATCTAAATTACGCCCCATTAAATCTGCACTACCAATCCAGTATTCGTCATCACCAGCGTTAGTAAAGTGGAAAATTCTTGAGTGCTCTAAGAAGCGGCCAAGGACAGATTTAACTGTTATGTTTTCGGATAATCCCTTTATCCCTGGTTGAACCGCACAGATTCCGCGAATCAATAGCTCTATTTTCACACCTGCTTGCGAAGCCTCATAAAGTTTAGAAACAAAACCTTCATCTAAAATAGAGTTAAGTTTCAACTGGATTCCGGCAGGTTTCTTATTCTTTGCATTCTCAATTTCGCGATCGATACGTTCGATAATCCCAGAGCGCAAAGTTCTTGGTGCCACCAAGAGCCGAGAATAAGTTGATTGCGGAGCAAAGCCTGAAAGTTGATTGAAGAGCTTAGATAAATCCTCAGTTAGTTCATTATCCGCACTAAGTATTCCTAAATCTTCATAGATTCGTGCCGTCTTTGGATTGTAATTACCAGTGCCCATGTGGCAGTAACGACGAATGCCATTTGGTTCATCACGGATAACCAAAGAGAGCTTTGCATGGGTTTTTAAGCCCATTAATCCATAAACCACGTGCACGCCAGCAGCTTCTAATTTACGCGCCCAACGAACATTTGCCTGTTCATCAAATCGTGCGCGAATTTCAATAACGGCTAGGACTTGCTTGCCTGCTTCTGCTGCTTCAATTAACGCTTCAATAATTGGTGAATCACCTGAAGTTCTATATAGCGTTTGTTTGATGGCCAATACATGTGGGTCTTCGGCGGCATTTTGCAAGAAGTGCACAACCGATGAAGTGAAGGATTCATAGGGGTGGTGGAGCAGGATCTCGCCTTGTCGAATAGCGGCAAAGAATAGATCTGGGTCCTCTTTATCAACTTCAGATAAGGCCTTAGCGGTGCGTGATCTAAAGCCTGCAAATTTCAAATCTGGAAAATCTAGGTCGGCAATCTTGTTAAGAGAAGTTAGATCTAAAGGTGCTTGGATGTGAAAAATGTTCTCTGGGTTAATTGCAAGCTCTTGGCTTAACTTATCAACTAGTTTTTGATCAACTCCGCCTTCAATCTCAAGACGCACTGGTGGGCCAAAGCGGCGGCGCGCTAGTTCTTGTTCCAGCGACACCAAAATATCTTCAGTTTCTTCTTCGTCAAGATCCATATCTTGGTTTCGCGTTACGCGAAATGTGTAGTGATCTTCAATAACCATTCCAGGAAATAGTTCTTGCAAGTGAATTGAAATTAGATCTTCTAGAGGCAAAAAGCGTGTTGAGCCAAATTTAGCCGTTTGAATAAAACGCGGCAAGATTTCAGGGACTTTAACTCGAGCAAAAAACTCTTCAAGAGTAGTTGGATTCTTAACCATTACCGCTAAGTTGAGGGATAAACCTGAAATGTAAGGAAAAGGGTGCGAAGGATCCACAGCTAAAGGTGTTAATACCGGAAAAATTCGCTCTTGGAAAAGCTTTGCAACGTAGTTGCGCTCTGTTTCATCTAGTTGATCCCAATGAACAAACTCGATACCGGAATCTTTGAGGGCCGGAAGTATCTCATTATGAAATACTTGTGATTGGCGCTCCATCAAATCATTTGTGCGCGATGAAACCTCCTTCATTAGCTCTTTAGGTGTAAACCCTGCAACGTTGGCTGCAGTTACCCCATTTTCTAACTTACTCATCAATGTAGCTACGCGGACCATGAAGAACTCATCAAGGTTGGATGAAAAAATCGCTAAGAAGCGCACTCGCTCTAGCAATGGAGTTGCTGGATCTTCAGCCAACTCCAAAACCCGCTGATTAAAAGAAAGCCAACTCATCTCGCGGTCAGTGATGTTTTGGAGCTTCATAGTTTGATTGTGTCCGTTTCGGGTGAACATCAGGTGTCTAGAAAGAGGCTATCAGGCTAATCAAGGGCGATTAGGCGCAAATCTGGGCCGAGTGGCAGACTTATGGGCATGATTACGAATTACTGGATGAGCCCTGAAACCACTGCAGTAAATCGTTTACCGATGCTCAATATCGAGCACATTGAGAAGATTAGCCTGGATGGAACGTGGCGCTTCCAGCTTTTGCGAAGCCCGCGCGAATCAATTGGGCGCAAATGGGCCACTATTCCTGTTCCTGGTTTATGGACGATGCAACCTGAGAGCGATGTATTTTTCGATAAACCAATCTATACAAATGTGCAGATGCCATTTGAAGAGCAGCCTCCATTTGTTCCGGAGCAAAATCCACACGGAGTTTATGAGCGCGATTTTGATTTGCCTGAAAGCTGGGTTGGAAAGCGCATCGTGTTGCAGTTAGGTGGATATGAATCCGTTGCACTTGTTTACGTTAATGGAATTGAAGTTGGCTTAACAAAAGATTCGCGTCTTGCTGCAGAGTTTGATATTACAAAGTTTGTTAACCGTGGAAACAATGTTTTGCGGATTGACGTTACTAAATGGTCTGATGCAACTTTTATTGAAGATCAAGATCAATGGTGGCATGGTGGAATCACTCGCTCAGTAAAACTTTATGCAACTAATCATGTTTTCATTGAACGTTTTTATACTACTGCCGGACTTGATAAAGATGGAACAACCGGCACTCTAGATATACGTGCGCATATTGCATCCATCGGTAATCTTTCAACACACAACTACACCTTGCGCACTTCAATCGAGGAGCTTCCCAAGGTAAAGGCGGCCCAACTTTCCTCAACGCTAAAGATTTTTGAAGCACCGTTGTGGACGCAGCGCGAAGAATCTCTCAAGATACGCAGCGATGAGTATTTCCATGGAAAGTTTTGGCATGGCGATATGCCGGCCGATGCCAAGAAAGCGATTATGGAAAATGAACCGTGGCCAGCTGGGAAAATCCACTTAAATACCCGAATTCCTAAAGTAAAAGCCTGGTCTGCGGAATCGCCAAATCTTTATACATTGCATATTGAACTGATCGATCCTGATGGAAATATCGTTGAAATTTCGCAACAGAAAATCGGATTCAGATCTGTTGAAATTAAGGGTCAGGATTTTCTTGTTAATGGCCAACCAGTAATTTTCTACGGTGTTAATCGACACGACTTCAATCGCTATACAGGTCGCGCGTTAACTCGTGATGACATGCGTGAAGATTTGCTCGAACTTAAGCGCTGGAACTTCAACGCGGTACGCACCTCACATTATCCAAATGACGCTGCCTTTCTAGATCTTTGCGATGAACTTGGTTTCTACGTAATCGGTGAGGCGAACATTGAGTCCCATGCTTTTATCGCTTCAATCTGTGATGATGCAAAATACTTAACTGCCTTTGTTGACCGTGTTGGTCGAATGGTCCAGCGCGATATCCATCACCCAGCTGCTGTTATGTGGTCTCTCGGAAATGAGTCTGGGGCTGGAACAAATCATGAAGCGGCAGCGGCATTTGCACGCTCATTTGATCCTTCACGCCCACTTCATTACGAAGGTGGAATACGTGGAAACTGGATGGGTTCTCACTCTCTAACTGATGTCATCTGTCCAATGTACCCATCTATCTATGCGATTAAAGAGTATGCAACATCAACGAAAGCAGATCGTCCATTAATCATGTGCGAGTACTCGCATGCAATGGGCAATAGCAATGGCACGTTGGCTGAATATTGGGAAGTAATTGAATCAACACGTGGTTTACAGGGCGGATTTATTTGGGAGTTCTGGGATCACGGCCCAGTTCAGACGATGCCCGATGGTTCAAAACGCAATGCTTATGGTGGCGATTACGGCGAGAAAAAGCATGACGGCAATTTCTGCTGCGATGGAATGGTTTTCCCGGATCGCACCGCTAAGCCTGCAATGGCTGAATTTAAGGCGATCGCTGCTCCTGCAAATATCAGTGCAGTAAAGGCATCGACAGGTTCATTTAAAATCTTTAATAAGCATTTCTTTAATGATTTAAGCGCCTACGAAGTTCATTGGTCAATCACTCGCGATGGTTTGATTACCGATAGTGGAAAAGTGAAGCTACCGAAAGTTGCACCACGTAAAACTGTTGCCTTTAATGTTGTTTCAAAACATTTAGCTAAAGCCGATGGTCTTGGTGAGCGCTTTATCACTTTCACAATTATCCGCGTGGCAAGCACTGCCTGGTCAACTGCCATGAGTGAAGTTGGCTGGAATCAAATGGCTCTGCCATCACGTGCACTAACTATTAAGAATGCAACATCATCAGATGAATTCACAAATCTCCTCGATGAATTTGGTCAGATTGTTATTCCTCGAGGAATTGTTGCCCCAACTCTTTCTTTGTGGCGAGCCCCAACCGATAACGATCGGATCGGGCACATCGCAACTAAATGGAACCGTTGGGGGCTGCGCGATTTGGATCGTACTGACTGCGTTATTTCACAAAACCGCACCAGTGCAAAAATTACTAATACATGGCAGACCAGTACTGGATTTAAAATTAAACATGTCCAGGTAATTACTCCCGTGGCTGATGGTTTTAGCGTTAAAGAGAGTGTGACGTTACCAAAGGCCCTGGATGATGTAGCTCGCGTTGGAATTAACTTCGAACTCGATGGCGCGCTAAGCGATGTCACGTGGTTTGGCTCTGGCCCACACGAGTCGTATCCAGATCGCAAAATCGCTCGGATCCATCGATTTGTTTCTACTGTGGCTGGTCAATACGTGCCTTATGTACGCCCACAGGAAAATGGTGGACATAACGGCGTTCGTTGGTTTGAAGCCACAGATGCATCTGGGCATGGAGTTCGAGTCCAGATGGGTAAGCCTTTACAGGTATCGGTAACACCTAACCGCGCAGTTGATTTAGCCGATGCAACTCATGATGTTGAAGTTAAATCATGCGGAAATGTTGTCGTTCATATCGACGGTGCGCACCGTGGAGTTGGAACCGCCTCTTGTGGTCCAGACACAATTGCTAAATACATTATCAAGCCAGGTATTCATACCTGGGAATGGACGCTCACTTCAATCTAAAGTCAGTGGCCAGTGAATGGCGATTGGATATTTGCAGCTGCGACCATCACCTGAGGATTTGCCACGTGCGCGACGCCACATCCATGGCAACGCGAAGGTAACAAACCAAAGCGTTGTAACTAACGCTCGCAAGATTTTGGGTTCTGGTTTTGCTGGTGGCAAAGGTTCGCGCCAAGCTGAATCAAATGGCAGATCGAGAATTTCTTGCACCGCCTGTGCGACTCGGTCATGTCCTATTGCATTCAGGTGAAGTCGATCAAAAGCTAAAAATCTACGATCACTAAATGCGGGCTCTTCATTTGCATCGGCAATAATTGCACCTACTTCAAGTGCAACTGCCCGAACATTTTTATTAAATGCGCTAAAACGCTCTTCCCACATCTTTGCAGATCGGCCAGTATTGCCAGTTCTTTCTAAGACCGTGAAGAGTAAAACAGTCGCGCCAGATGAAGCGATTCTGCGAACTGCATCGGCATATTGGGCTAAAACAATTTCAGCATTATATCCCGGTCTAATAACATCGTTAGCACCCGCATGAAAAGAGATGAGAGTTTCTGGACCAGTTACTTGATCCAGGGCTGGTGCAATCTGTTCGTCGATAACTTGTTGTACTAACTTTCCACGAATAGCTAAGTTGGCATAAGTAAAATCTGGGTGCGCAGTTGCCATTACATCGGCAACACGGTCAGCCCATCCACGGTACTGACCATGGATTTTTTCATCACACATGCCTTCGGTATATGAATCCCCGAGAGCTATAAAACGTGCGTAAGCCACTTAATTACCCCTTACGGCGAGCCTGATCTATATGGAATAACGCGATTGATGTTGCAACAGATGCATTTAGTGATTCCGTTGTTGCGCTAATAGGAATTGAAATAACGAGATCACATTTTTCGCGAGTCAAACGAGCAAGACCTTTGCCTTCGCTTCCCACCACAACCATGATTGGTTCTGCTGCAACTTTCATTGCCGCGATTGTGTCTTCTGATTCGCCATCAAGACCAACAACAAATAGACCCTCTTTTTTAGCGGCATCGATTGTGCGAGCTAAGTTAGTAACTTGTGCAATTGGCATACGTGCGGCTGCACCTGCCGAAGCTTTCCATGCAGATGCTGTCATTGCAGCTGCACGGCGTTCAGTCATCAAAACCCCTGCTGCACCAAAGGCTGCAGCGCTTCGAACAATTGCACCTAAGTTACGTGGATCGGTTACGCCATCAAGTGCAACTATGAGTGCTGGGTACTTTGCGCGTTGCATGATCTCTTCAAACGATGAGTATTGGTATGGCTTAATTGCAAGAATAATTCCCTGGCTGTTAGGTGATATTCCTTCGACTTCGGCGCGGTGTGCTTCGCGAATTGGAAGACCTAGATGAAGTGCAAGCTTTAAAGACTCTGCAACACGATCATCAACATCAATGCTGCGCGCAACTAATAACTCTGTTGCTGGAACTGCTTCACGTAGTGCTTCAAGAACAGCGTTACGACCTGCAACGATTTCACCACGTGGACGATCACCGCGTGGAGCACGTGAAGGAGTTGTACGAGCGATAGTTGTCGCGCGAGGGCTGGTTGATCGCGCAGTTGTGGCACGACCTGCTGGCGTACGTGTTGCTTTCTTTTCGGCAGCTTTCTTGCGCTTTGCTGCTGCGTGATAAGGACGATCTTCTGCCTTTGGTGTTGGGCCTTTGCCGCTCAAACGTTTTTTATTCTTGCCACCAGTACCTGCTGAGGGTCCCTTTTTAGATTGGCGGATTGCGCCTTTGCGTGCAGAATTACCGGCCATGGTTAGCTCTTCTCTTCAATCGACCAACGTGGCCCTTGTGCAGTATCTTCAATTGTAATTCCTAATTCGAGCAGCCCATCACGGATTGCATCTGATGCAGCGAAATCCTTACGTTCGCGCGCTGCGGTGCGCTCCTGAAGCGCCAATTTAATAACGCCATCGAGAGCAGCATCCAGATTTGATGTAGAACTCTGAGCGTAATTTGAATCAAATGGATCGCAGCCAAGAATCTGTAATGCACCACGGATTTCACCGGAATTTTTAGCAATCGCAGCCTTATCTCCATCAGTAAGTCCTTGATTTCCAAGTCGCAGATTCTCTGAAATTGAGGCTAGACCAGCGGGTACGGCTAAATCATCATTTAATGCCTTGCAAAATGCATCGTTAATTGTGGGTACGGGTTCTGAACCCAAAACCTCAGTAGCGCGAGTTAAGAAATTTTCAATACGGCGAAATGCCACAGCTGATTCATCTAACGCTGCTTGGGAATATTCAAGCATCGAGCGATAGTGAGCGCTGCCCAAATACCATCGAAGTTCAATTCCACGAACACGTTGCAAAATAACTTCAACCTGCAAAGTATTGCCAAGTGACTTGCTCATCTTTTCGCCAGATTGAGTAACCCATGCATTGTGTAACCAACGGTTTGCAAATTTATAACCTGCAGCCTCAGATTGAGCAATCTCATTTTCATGGTGAGGGAAAACTAAATCTAATCCTCCACCATGTATATCAAATGCTTCACCTAAATATGTATGGGCCATGGCAGAACATTCAAGGTGCCATCCAGGTCGGCCTGGACCCCAAGGTGTTGGCCAAGATGGCTCGCCTACTTTGGCGCCTTTCCATAGAGCAAAATCTCGTGGATCTTTTTTAAATGTATCTTCTGCATCTGCTGCGGATTGCAGATCATCTAATTTTTGACCCGATAAAGTTAAGTATCGATTTAGTTTGCGGACTTCTAAATACACATCTCCATTGCCCGGTGCATAGGCAGAGC
Source organism: uncultured Actinomycetes bacterium (assembly GCA_903825015.1). Classification (GTDB taxonomy): domain Bacteria; phylum Actinomycetota; class Actinomycetes; order Nanopelagicales; family Nanopelagicaceae; genus Planktophila. The sequence continues at coordinate 1,640 of CAIJYZ010000011.1, read as the reverse complement.
CGTTATCGATAAGGATCTGCATAAGTTCGACCATTTGAGTAATGTGACCAGTTGCTCGCGGTTCATACGTTGGTGGCAAAACATTTAGAGATGCAAACGCTTGTGTAAAAATGCGTTCGTATTTCATGGCAAGTGCCCACCACTGCATTTTTTCATGGACAGCTTTATGTAAAATCTTGTCGTCAATATCGGTGACATTACGAATAAAAGTTACGTCGTACCCAGACCAGGTCAACCATCGGCGCAAAATGTCGAAGTTAACTGCGCTACGCACATGACCAATATGTGGGTGGGATTGAACTGTTGCGCCGCAGACGTAGATAGAAACCTGACCCGGGATAAGTGGCTTAAAAACGCCTACTTCACGGGTTGCGGTGTCATATAAATGTAGTGCGGACATTTGCTAATTCTACCGCTTATAAACCAGGGCAGTTGCAATGGCGGCGATGCCTTTGCCTTCACCCGTAAGCCCCAATCCATCAGTGGTTGTTGCAGAGACCGAAATTTTCGCACCATGTAACGCCGTTGAAATCGCTGCAATTGCTTCGGCGCGACGTTTTCCAATTTTAGGACGATTGCCGATTATCTGTACGGTGACATTGGAAATACTAAATCCAGCTTGAGTAATTAATGAATAGGTCTCTTGCATTAACTGCGTCCCTGACGCACCTGCATACTCAGGGCGGTCTGTTCCAAAGTTGCTTCCAAGATCGCCTAATTGCGTGGCTGCAAATAAAGCATCACAAATGGCATGTGCTGCAACATCTCCATCGGAATGCCCTTCAACGCCTTCTTCATCAGGCCAGTGCAAACCTGCAAGCCACATTTGGCGTCCATGCCCAAATGCATGTGCATCAGTTCCAATTCCTGTTCGGATATCAACGCCTAAGCCTAAGAAACTAAGAGCGGTATTGAGATCGGTAGGAGTTGTGATTTTTAGCGCGCGCGCTTCACCATTAATAATTTTTACTTTCCCACCACGTACTTCGATAAGTGCGGCATCATCGGTTGCTTCACTTGCCGATAAATGTGCATCGCGAAGTGCAGATGTCTTAAAACCTTGCGGAGTCTGAATACTGACAAGTGATGCACGATCAGGAGTTGAAACAACAAAGCCATCGGTATCAATTACTTTTATTGTGTCAACGACGGCAATTGCTGGAACTACTGCAACCTGTCCATTTTGTAACTCTTCGATCACTCGTTTTGCTAAATCAGTGGAAGCTAATGCTCGCGCTGCGTCATGAACTAATACATATTCACCAGTTGCTACAGCAAGCCCATTGCGAACACTGGCTGAACGAGATGCACCACCAGTAACAACGATTATTCCTTCGCCCACGATTTCGCTGATCTGCTTTTCAAATCCAGCAGGAGCGGTCACGATTATTTGTTCAACAACGGGTGCAAGGGATGAGACGGCATGCTCCAACAAAGTGCGATCTGCTAATTGAATGAGAGCTTTGGGAAAACCAGCGCCAAATCTTTCACCACTGCCCGCGGCAGCGATGATGGCGCTAATAGACATTGTTAAGAAGCGAGAACCTCGTCAAGGATTACTGCAGCCTTTTCTTCATCAGTGCGCTCTGCAAGAGCAAGCTCTGAGATAAGGATCTGCTTCGCCTTGGCGAGCATGCGCT
>CAIJYZ010000010.1 GCA_903825015.1 uncultured Actinomycetes bacterium | reverse complement strand
TCAGCTCGCGATCTACTAGCTGTTATCGAGAAGTAAATGGGAAAGTCCCTTCAATTCGACGAGCAAGCACGTCGAGCAATGGAACGCGGCGTCAATATTCTTGCTGACACCGTCAAAGTAACTCTTGGGCCTAAGGGTCGCAACGTTGTAATTGGTAAGTCATATGGCGCTCCAATTATCACTAACGATGGCGTAACTATCGCTAAAGAGATTGAGCTTTCAGATCCAGCTGAAAATATGGGCGCACAGTTAGTTAAAGAAGTAGCGACAAAGACAAACGATGTCGCTGGTGATGGAACAACAACTGCAACCGTACTTGCACAAGCAATGGTTAAAGAAGGTCTACGTAACCTTGCAGCTGGTGCACAGCCAATGGATATCAAGCAAGGTATCGAAGCTGCAGTTGCTGCAGTTTCAGAAAATCTTCGTAATCAGGCAACTCCAGTTAGTGGAAAAGCCCAGATTGCAGATGTCGCAACCATCTCTGCACAAGATCGCGCCATCGGAGATTTGATCGCCGAAGCAATGGATCGCGTTGGCAAAGATGGCGTCATCACTGTTGAAGAAGCTTCAACAACCGGACTTGATCTGGAATTTACTGAAGGTATGCAGTTCGACAAGGGCTACATCTCTCCATATTTCGTAACTGATCAAGATCGTATGGAATCAATCCTTGAAGATGCCTATGTACTTATCTCAGCTGGAAAAGTATCTGCGCTCGCAGATTTACTACCAATCCTTGAGAAGGTTTCAGCTACTTCAAAGCCACTTTTAATCATCGCTGATGACATCGAAGGTGAAGCGCTATCAACGTTAGTTGTTAACCGCATGCGTGGAGTATTTACTTCTGTTGCAGTTAAGGCTCCGGGCTTTGGCGATCGTCGCAAAGCAATGTTGCAGGACATCGCAACATTAACTGGTGGACAAGTAATCTCTGCTGAAGTTGGCATGAAGTTAGATGCAGCGACTCTTGAAGATCTCGGTCGCGCACGTCGCATCGTTGTCTCAAAGGATGCAACAACAATCGTCGAAGGTGGCGGAGACAAAGCAGCAGTTGCGGCCCGTGTTGGTGAACTTCGCAAAGAGATTGAAAACTCTGACTCTTCTTGGGACAAAGAGAAGCTACAAGAGCGTGTTGCAAAACTTGCTGGCGGCGTATGCGTTATCAAAGTTGGTGCACACACCGAAGTAGAACTCAATGAGAAGAAGCACCGTCTTGAAGATGCAATCTCAGCAACTCGCGCAGCAGTTGAAGAAGGAATCGTTGTTGGCGGAGGCGCTGCCCTTGTGCATGCAGCCGATGCTCTTGAAGGCGATCTTGGATTCACTGGCGATAAAGCAGTAGGAGTTCGCTTAGTGCGCAAGGCCTGTGACGAACCACTTCGTTGGATTGCAGAAAATGCAGGACTTGAAGGCTACGTAGTAGTTGCAAAGGTCCGCGCAATGAAGCCAAATGAAGGTTTCAATGCTGCAACTGATGTCTATGGCGATCTTGCAAAAGATGGCGTCATCGATCCAGTTAAGGTAACTCGTTCAGCACTTGCAAATGCAGCTTCAATCGCTGCAATGTTTATTACAACTGAAGCAGTTGTCTATGAAAAGCCAGCAGAACAAGCAGCAGCTGATGCTGCCGGTTCAGGTCATTCACATGGCCCAGGCGGACACAGCCACTAATTAGTTGCAAAGAAAAGCCCCGCAGAGAAATCTGCGGGGCTTTCTTCATTTCTCTACTTAGGAGGAGAGAAAAAAGATTATGAAGCGTGCGAAATATCTGGATTAATATCTTTTCCAATGATCGCTAAGCGGTCATCTTCTGAAAGACCACCCCAAATTCCATATGGCTCTTGTACAGAGAGTGCATGTTTGCGGCATGCTGCAATTACTGGGCAGGATGCGCAGACAGCTTTCGCGCTATTTTCACGGTTGCGACGGCGTGGGCCACGTTCTCCATCGGGATGAAAAAACATCTCAGTCGGAAGGTCGCGACAAGCGCCCTGATATTGCCATTCCCATTCATCGGCAACGGGACGGGGTAAGCGAGATATTTCAGCCATGGCCATACAGTACAACCGCTTCATAGGTTGTTCAAGTGCTAACGCTCCAAAACTTGTTCAAAGACGTGTTTCAGGTGGTGTGATTGCCCACTTCACGCCACGATAGGGGGGTGGCCAGCAATGAAGAGCTTCTAACCGTCGCGGCAGTCGCCCGTCGCTTAGGGGTTGCCCCTGCCACTTTGCGTACGTGGGATCGCCGTTATGGCCTTGGGCCATCCCTTCATGAAAGTGGCGATCACCGGCGTTACTGCCCAATGGATCTTGCGCGCCTGACATTGATGCGCAGGCTGATAACTAGCGGCGTTTCGCCATGTGATGCTGCGCAGCAAGCCAAGAACCACAAAGGGAAAATCAAGATTGAGAAAATCGTTGGCGATTATGTTGTCAGAGAAGATCTTGTCGAAGCATTACATAAGGCAGCTAAATCTCTAGATAAGCGATTTATTGAAGCATCATTACGTAAAGACATTGCAGAAAATGGTGTTGAACAATCATGGTCTGAAGTCATTGTTCCGCTTTTGTTTCAAGTGGGAAATGAATGGGAAGCAACAGGAAAAGGCGTTGAAGTTGAACACTTATTAACTGAAGTTCTCAAAGGAGTCTTGCGGGAACAAGTTGAAGATATCAAGAAACCTGTAAATGCTCACCCGGTATTACTTGCATCCGTTGGCGAAGAACTTCATTCACTTGCATTGCATGCCCTTGCTGCAGCTTTAGCAGAACGAAAGATTGAGAGTTTTTTCCTTGGAGCCCGTACGCCACTTGAAGCCTTATGTGGAATGGTTTCGCGCTCTGCTCCGCCGGCAGTTTTCCTCTGGGCTCAATTACCTCAAAATGCAGATCCAAAGTTCTTCAAAGAGATTCCAGCGATTCGCCCAATGCCTCGAATCGTGCTGGGCGGACCGGGTTGGGATCGTGAAAGCTGCAAAGATGTCTCCGTCGTCCATGATTTATCGCAGGCCTGTGCTGAAATCGAGCGTGCAGTAGGGCTCTAAAGCCCCGATAGACTTCGCATCTTCATTGAGATTAAAGGCGGAGGGCATATGAGCGATAACGAGAAAGTCGCAATGCTCGGCCTGACTTATGACGATGTGCTCTTGTTGCCAGATGCCTCAGATGTTGTGCCCTCAGAAGTCGAAACCGCCACACGCCTGACTCGAAATATTACTATCGCAGTTCCACTTGTTTCCTCTGCCATGGATACCGTGACCGAATCAGCGATGGCAATTGCAATGGCTAAGGCCGGCGGCATTGGAATCATTCACCGCAATCTGCCAATCGATGAACAAGTAACACATGTGAAATTAGTAAAAAATGTTGGACTTGCAGGAGCAGCTGTTGGTGTGGGCGATGATGGTTTTGCACGTGCTCAAGCTTTAATCGAAGCTGGTGTAGATGTAGTTGTTGTTGATACCGCACACGGTCATCACCGCGCAGTTCTTGATGCCATTTCGCGCATCAAGAAATTTTCCCCAACCACTGAAATTATCGGCGGCAATATTGCAACACGTGCTGGTGCTCAAGCTCTTATTAATGCTGGCGCAGATGCTGTCAAAGTTGGTGTTGGACCTGGATCGATTTGTACAACTCGTGTTGTTGCAGGGGTTGGTGTTCCACAAATTACGGCAATCATGGAGGCGGCTAAGGCTTGCAACAAAGCAGGAATTCCACTTATCGCCGATGGCGGACTTCAATACTCTGGTGACATCGTTAAAGCAATTGTTGCAGGGGCAAACTCAGTAATGCTTGGATCACTACTTGCAGGATGTGAAGAAGCACCAGGTGAACTTGTAGAAATTAACGGAATTAAATACAAGACCTACCGCGGTATGGGTTCTCTAGGTGCAATGCAATCTCGCGGGGATAAAAAATCTTATTCAAAAGATCGCTATATGCAAGATGATGTTTTATCTGAAGACAAACTCGTGCCAGAAGGTATTGAAGGCAAAGTTATTTTCCGTGGAACAGTTGCCGAAGTTGTACATCAACTAGTTGGTGGGCTGCGATCCGGAATGGGATACGCCGGTGCTCCAGATATTGAAACCCTTCGCCGTGAAGGACGTTTGATTCAAATTACTTCAGCGGGATTACAGGAAAGCCATCCACACGATGTGGCTCACGTAGCCGATGCCCCTAATTATCAACAGAAAGGCCGCTCATGAACGAGATCGAGCTAGCTCCTGGAAAGCGCGCCCGACGGGCATATTCCTTTGATGACATAGCAATCGTTCCAAGCCGTCGTACTCGCGATCCTGAAAACGTCTCTACTGCTTGGCAGATTGATGCATATAAATTTGATTTACCAATGATGGCAGCGCCTATGGATTCAGTTGTTTCACCAGAAACAGCGATCGAAATCGGTCGACTTGGCGGCTTAGGAGTTCTTAACCTTGAAGGCCTATGGACTCGGTATGAGGATCCACGAATTCCATTGGGCGAAATCGCTTCGATGCCAGATAAGCATGCAACGCAGCGCATGCAGGAAATTTATAACGAACCGATTAAACCTGAGTTGATCAAGTCCCGCATCGCTCAAATTCGTGATTCAGGTGTCACTGTCGCAGCTTCACTTTCACCAGCACGTACTGCTGAACTTCACAAAGCAGTTATCGATGCGGGTGTAGATATCTTTGTTATCCGCGGAACAACTGTTAGCGCCGAACATGTCGCTTCAGAAACCGAAGCACTTAACCTAAAGAAATTTATCTACGAACTAGATGTTCCAGTAATTGTTGGTGGAGTTGCAACAGCAACTGCTGCGCTGCACTTAATGCGCGCTGGTGCTGCAGGAGTTCTTGTTGGTTTCGGTGGTGGTGCTACTCATACAACTCGCAAAGTCTTAGGAATTGAAGTACCAATGGCATCTGCAGTTGCTGAAGTTGCATCAGCTCGCCGTGAATACTTAGATGAATCTGGTGGGCGGTATGTTCATGTTATTGCTGATGGCGCAGTTGGCCGCAGTGGTGATATCGCCAAAGCAATTGCATGCGGAGCAGATGCAGTAATGATGGGTTCACCGCTTGCAAAGGCAACACAAGCACCTGGACTTGGTTGGCACTGGGGATCTGAAGCGCATCACCAAGTCTTGCCACGTGGTGAACGAGTAGCTGTCGGAACCGTCGGAACTCTGGAAGAGATTTTGCTTGGTCCATCACATGCATCCGATGGTTCGATGAATCTATTTGGCGCACTTCGCCGCGCAATGGCAACATGTGGGTATTCAGATGTAAAGGAATTCCAGCGCGTAGAGGTACTTATTCACCGTGCCTAATGATCGCGGCGTACTTGTAGTCGATTTTGGGGCGCAGTATGCCCAGTTAATCGCCCGTCGTGTTCGCGAAGCAAATGTTTACAGCGAAATCGTTGCGTCAAATATCTCTGCAGCGCAAGTAAGTCAAAAGAATCCATCGGCGATTATTCTCTCGGGTGGACCTTCAAGTGTTTATGCAGATCACGCACCCGCCTTTGATGGGGCAATTCTTTCTCTAGGTATCCCTGTCTTTGGAATTTGCTATGGATTTCAAGTTATGGCCGCAGCTCTTGGTGGCGTTGTTAGCCAGACGGGTAAATCTGAGTTTGGACGCACCGATGTAACTGTGCAAAATCAATCGAAAATATTTTCTGAACTTCCAACTGGGCAAAAAGTATGGATGTCACACGGTGATGCAGTTACACAAGTGCCACCAGGTTTCACGGTCTGCGCGGTCACTGCCGACACTCCAATCGCTGCCTTTGAAAATGCAACAGGTGAGTTAGCAGGAGTTCAATTTCATCCAGAAGTTTTGCATAGTGAATACGGTCAAGTGATTTTAAGAAACTGGTTGGTAAATGTTGCTAAGTGCGATGCAACCTGGACAACTGGAAATATCGCACAGGTAGAAATCGCAAAGGCTAAAGAAATAATCGGAGACAAGCGAGTTATTTGTGGACTATCCGGAGGCGTTGATTCAGCAGTTGCCGCCGCAATCATTCAGAAAGCAGTTGGCAAGCAGTTAACCTGCGTCTTTGTCGATCATGGCTTATTGCGAAAAGGCGAGGCTGAACAAGTCGAGCGAGATTTTGTCGCTTCTACTGGCGTTGCCTTAGTTGTCGTTGATGCCAAGAAACAGTTCTTAGATGCCCTCTTTGGCGTTACCGATCCCGAGGAGAAGCGAAAGATTATCGGGCGCGAATTTATTAGATCATTCGAATCTGCAGCTAGAGAAATAGCGGCTGGGGGAGATGTTGAATTCTTAGTACAGGGAACGCTTTATCCAGATGTAGTGGAATCAGGTGGTGGCACAGGTACTGCCAATATCAAGTCCCATCACAACGTAGGCGGATTACCTGATGATTTGAAATTCACTTTGGTTGAACCATTGCGTACCTTATTTAAAGATGAAGTTCGCCAAGTCGGTATAGAGCTTGGTTTACCTGAAGAGATTGTTTGGCGCCAACCATTTCCTGGTCCAGGCCTTGGAATTCGAATCATTGGTGAAGTCACACAAGAACGCCTAGACCTATTGCGTGAAGCCGATGCAATTGCACGCTATGAATTAAAGGCGGCAGGTCTAGATCGAGATATTTGGCAGTGCCCAGTTGTTCTTTTGGCAGATGTTAGAAGCGTTGGCGTCCAAGGTGATGGTCGCACCTATGGCCATCCAATTGTGCTGCGTCCAGTATCTAGCGAAGATGCGATGACGGCCGATTGGTCACGCGTTCCTTATGAAGTTCTTGAAAAGATTTCCACGCGCATCACCAATGAAGTCCGTGAAGTAAATCGAGTTGTTTTAGATGTAACGAGTAAACCGCCAGGCACAATCGAATGGGAATAAAAATGAAGAAGATAGTTATTGGGTGCATTGCGATAAGCATTTTTACTGCGACTCAGTCAATCACTGTACAAGCTGCTACCAAGCCGACCTCGGTTGCTGGTTGCAAAGCTCCAACAGCTAAGGCTCATGCCCCGGCCAAAGTTACAGAACCGATGGTGATTTCAAAATCACTTCCCAAGACAATGACAATCGATACAAACTGCGGCCCCATAGTTATTTCACTATTGACTAACAAGGCACCATTAACAATTACTAAGTTATCGGCACTTGCAAAGGCCAAGTATTTCGATGCTACGTTTTGCCACCGTTTAACAACAGCTGGAATATTTGTTTTACAGTGTGGAGACCCTTCAGCTTCTGGTTCTGGAAATCCAAAAGGCTGGAATGGTTACAAGGATGAGAATCTTCCAGCCGATCAAGCTGCTAACTACCCAACCGGGACTGTAGCGATGGCTAACTCAGGTAAAGGAACAAATGGGAGCCAGTTTTTCCTTGTTTATAAGGACACGAAACTTCCACCTGATTACACGATCTGGGGCAAAATCACCAAGGGCTTAGATCTGCTCAACAAAATTGGTGAAGTCGGTGCTTACAAAATTAATAGTACCGACAATAAGCCTTATTACGATACTGATGGTTACCCAATTCAAACTGTTGAAATTAGGAAGATAACTGTTAAATAATTAATTCGTATTAACTATTTTAAAAGCTTCAGCGATTCGACCTTCAGGTAGACCACCAATTCCAGCATTTCGCTGACCCCACTCGCGCACCATTTTTTCGAGATCTTTGTTATGTGCAGTCTGAGAAGCATGAGCGTGCAGTGCTTTCATTTTCAAATCAAAAGTATCAGTGATATCTACAAAATGATCTGGATGCGAAAATGCACTTAGCCAAACTTCCTTTACTCGCCAAGGCTGCAAACCTTCTTGTTCCATTAAATCTGTGAATGCAAATGGATTTCGAGCATCTGGATAAACGGCCTGAATAGCAGCTTCACCCGCTGCTAAGTGATCCGGGTGGCTTGCACCAATTCGATCCCAATTTCTTTCTGGACTTTGACAGACCATACGGTCAGGTTGAGATTTACGAATTTGACGAACTAAATCTTTTCGCAATCCAAGAGTTGGTTCGAGATGACCGTCAACATAGTTGAGGAATGTTATGTCGGTAACTCCAATGGCTGCACCAGCTGCACGTTGTTCACGTTGACGAACTGCTGGCATCTCCTCTTTAGTAAAACCTGACTCTTCGCCACCTTGATCACCGTTAGTACAAAAAACATAGGCAACTTCAATGCCCTGCTTTACCCATTGGGCAATCGTTCCTGATGCTCCAAAATCAGAATCATCGGGGTGGGCACTTATGACCAAGACGCGCTTGATCTCGCTATCGGCAATGGGTTCCATGTCGCCAAGCCTAATAGACTCACCACTATGACGAGTACTGATCCGCTGCTAGCCGGACTCAACCCCCAGCAAGCAGAGGCAGTAACTCACGCCGGCGGACCATTGCTTGTTGTTGCTGGGGCTGGCTCAGGCAAAACACGTGTTTTAACGCGGCGAATCGCCTATTTAATGTCTCGACGCAACGTGGCTCCATATCAAATCCTGGCAATTACTTTTACAAATAAAGCCGCCGGAGAAATGAAGGAACGCGTTGCTGATTTAGTTGGACCAATCGCAAAATCAATGTGGGTATCAACTTTTCACTCTGCATGTGTGCGAATCTTGCGTCAAGAAGCAGTCCGCCTTGGCTACAGCAACTCCTTTTCAATTTATGACTCGGCCGACTCGCTTCGCCTCGTCACAATTGTCTCCAAAGAACTCAACTTAGATTCAAAGCGTTATCCAGCACGACAGTTTCAAGCGATGATTTCAAATGCAAAGAATGAACTTCTTGGGCCTCAAGATTATGTTAATGCTGCGAGTAACCAATTTGAGCAAGTAGTGGCCGACGTATACACCGTTTATCAGCAACGTTTACAACGCGCTAATGCGATGGATTTTGATGATCTGATCTTAAAGACCGTTGAGGTTCTTCAGCGTTTTCCAGAAGCAAAAGCCCGTTTTAGATCTCGCTTTCGCCATGTTTTAGTAGATGAGTATCAGGATACAAATCACGCCCAATATATTCTTGTAAAAGAGTTAGTTGGAAATGAGCTTGAAGGTATGCCGCCAGCTGAACTCTGTGTTGTTGGTGATGCTGATCAGAGTATTTATGGATTCCGTGGTGCAACGATTCGAAATATCTTGCAGTTCGAACTTGATTACCCGAATGCCTCAACAGTCTTGCTCGAACAAAACTATCGCTCAACCCAAAATATTCTTAACGCCGCAAATGCAGTTATTACTCGCAATGAGAGCCGTAAGGAAAAGAACTTATGGTCTGAAGCCGGTTCAGGTGCACCCTTGGTTGGTTACGTTGCCGAAAGTGAACATGATGAAGCAGTTTTTATCGCCGATGAGATTAGGCAATTGCAACGCGAATCAAAATCACAGCCGGGCGATACTGCCATCTTCTATCGAACTAACGCTCAATCACGTGTTTTTGAAGAAGTTTTTATGCGCAACGCTCTTCCGTACAAGGTAGTTGGTGGGCTGCGTTTTTATGAGCGCCGCGAAGTTAAAGACTTATTGGCGTACCTGCGTGTGCTTTCAAATCTAGAAGATGAGATTTCGCTGCGCCGCATCATTAATGTACCAAAGCGCGGAATTGGTGATACTTCATTGGATTACGTCGATGCATTTGCCAAAGAAAATTCAATCTCATTTTGGCAGGGTTTACTTCGTTGTTCGCAAGCACCTGGATTACCCTCACGTGCGGCCCAATCAATTAATGATTTCACATCAATGATTAGTGCGCTCAATGTATTAGTAGAAGCAAAGACTCGTCCTTCGATAATTGTTGAGGCCGCGCTCGAGCAATCTGGCTTGTTAAAAGAGTTAGTGGATAGCGTTGACCCGCAGGATGAAGTCCGCGTTGAAAACCTTAAAGAACTTGTCGCAGTTTCTATGGAGTACGAAGAGCGGCCATTTGAAGAGCTGGGCGAAGATGAGGAGATTTCACTTGCCGGCTTTTTAGAAAAGGTTTCTCTCGTCGCCGATGCAGATGAAATTCCAGAGGGCGAAGATCATGGTGGTGTTGTAACGATGATGACTCTTCACACCGCCAAAGGTCTTGAGTTTCCAACTGTTTTCTTAACAGGCATGGAAGACGGAATTTTTCCACACTCGCGTACCTTGGGCGAAAAAGATGAGATTGAGGAAGAACGGCGGCTTGCCTATGTCGGCTTAACTCGTGCGCGCCAACGGCTTTATATTTCACGAGCTGAATATCGTTCGACATGGGGTGCACCAAATTACAATCCGCCATCTCGATTCCTTGATGAGATTCCAGAGGATGTAATCGAATGGCGCAACCAAGGCTCTTCCACTTTCTCGCCCTCACTAGTTCGCAAAACTCGCGTTGCAACTGCGCCACCTCCGCGCGCAACAGGCAAAAAGATTTCTACATTGGAACTTGCCATCGGTGATCGTGTGTCACATGACACATTTGGTTTAGGCACGGTTGTGGCAGTAGCAGGTGCAGCCGAAAAGGCTGAGGCCACAATCAACTTCGGCCAATATGGCGAGAAGCGATTACTGCTGCGCTATGCACCTGTTGAGAAGCTCTAGGATTAAGCCCTAATTACGATGTGGAGCACAAGTGGATCTATTTGAATATCAAGCTCGCGATCTCTTTGAAAAGCATGGCGTCCCAGTCTTGGCCGCAGCTATCGCAACAACTGCCGACGAAGCAGAAGCTGCAGCTACAAAGATCGGTGGCAAAGTAGTTGTAAAGGCTCAAGTAAAAGTTGGCGGCCGCGGCAAAGCTGGCGGTGTGAAACTGGCCGAAGATCCAATGGATGCCCGCGAAAAAGCCGGAGCGATTCTTGGAATGGATATTAAGGGTCACGTAGTTCGAACAGTGATGATTGCAGCAGCAGCCCCGATTGAATCTGAATATTATTTAGCGATTCTTTTAGATCGCTCCAATCGCACATTCCTAGTTATGGCATCTGTTTCAGGCGGAATGGATATCGAAGAAGTTGCTCGTACTGCTCCAGAAAAACTTGCAAAGGTTCCACTATCTGCCGTTGATGGAATCAGCGCTGCTAAGGCCACACAAATTATTACAGCTGCTAATTTTCCGGCAGATGTTGCAGAACAAGTTGCACATGTTCTTGTTAAGTTATGGGAAGTTTTCCAGTCCGAAGATGCCACTTTGGTTGAAGTTAACCCATTGGTTAAAACCAAAGATGGAAAAGTTATCGCACTTGATGGCAAAGTAACTCTTGATGACAACGCTGATTTCCGTCAGCCAGATCATGAAGAGTTAATTGACCAAGCCGCTGAAAATCCACTTGAAGCTGCGGCAAAAGCAAAGGGCCTCAACTACGTCAAACTAGATGGCGAGGTCGGAATTATTGGTAATGGTGCTGGACTCGTTATGAGCACACTCGATGTAGTTGCTTACGCGGGAGAAAAACATGGCGGAGTTCGCCCAGCAAACTTCCTTGATATTGGTGGCGGTGCATCGGCTCAAATAATGGCCGATGGACTCTCAATTATTCTTGGCGATAAAGATGTCAAAAGTGTTTTTGTAAATGTATTTGGCGGAATCACTGCATGTGACGCCGTTGCTACAGGAATCGTCCAAGCCCTTGAATTACTTGGTCCAAAGGCGACAAAACCAATCGTTGTTCGACTTGATGGCAATAACGTTGTTGAAGGTCGAGCGATTTTAGATAAAGCCGCACACCCATTGGTGCAGCAGCTAGACACAATGGATGGAGCAGCTGATCGTGCTGCAGAATTGGCGGCTAAGTAAATGTCTATCTTTTTAAATGAAAACACAAAAGTAATCGTTCAGGGTATGACGGGTTCAGAGGGAACTAAGCACACACGTCGTATGTTGGCCTCAGGAACAAAGATTGTCGGTGGCGTTACACCCGGTAAAGGTGGACAGGTCGTCGATATCGATGGTCACCAACTTCCAGTCTTTAACACTGTTGCTGAAGCAATGACTGCAACTGGTGCAAACGCATCCGTTGTTTTCGTTCCACCTAAGTTTGCAAAGGCGGCAGTTATCGATGCAATCGATGCGGCGATGCCATTAGTGGTGGTTATTACTGAAGGAATCCCAGTTCATGACTCTGCAAGTTTCTACGCATATTCATTAACTAAAGGCACAACAAGAATTGTTGGACCAAACTGTCCAGGTCTTATCAGCCCAGGAAAATCAAATATCGGAATTATTCCCGCTGACATCACTGGCCCTGGTCCCATTGGCCTAGTTTCAAAATCTGGAACTCTTACCTATCAAATGATGTACGAGCTTCGAGACATTGGTTTTAGTACAGCAGTTGGAATTGGTGGAGATCCAGTCATTGGTACAACTCACATCGATTGTCTCAGGGCTTTCCAAGATGATCCCGATACAACTGCAATCGTCATGATTGGTGAAATCGGTGGAGATGCAGAAGAGCGCGCCGCCGCGTTTATCTCTGAGTATGTAACTAAGCCAGTAGTTGGATACGTTGCCGGCTTTACCGCCCCTGAAGGAAAAACAATGGGCCATGCAGGCGCAATCGTTTCTGGTTCTTCCGGTACTGCGCAAGGCAAAAAAGATGCATTAGAAGCTGCAGGCGTACAAGTTGGCCAAACTCCAAGTGAAACAGCGCGTTTATTGCGTGCGATCCTAGGCCGCTAAAGAGATGTTCGGCCGCGTACTTGGAACCACTTTGGTCCAAGTCGTGCGCAGCATTGCCTATGTTTTGCTTCCAACCTCTTTTATTGCCTTACTTGCTTGGGCAACGGCGGGAAGTGCAACAGGAAACACCGGTGACCCGTTAAGAGCTGCGTTGTGGATCTGGTTAGGTGCGCATCAAGTTCCATTTAATCTTGCACTGCCTCCAGCCAACATCGCCGGACATCTTTCTTACTTACCATTAGGCGCGTTAATTTTTCCAATCCTGGCAATACGCAGCGGTATCACGCGCACAATCGATCGCCTTGATCACGACACCGCTCTTTTACCTTTGGCTCGAATCCTATTTGCCCTGCAATACACAGGCGTTGCGATGTTACTTTCATATTATTCTTCGACATCGGCTGTCAAACCGATTTGGTATATGGCACCAGTATTTATTCTTCCTTTAGTCCTTGTAACTGCAGCCACTGTTGGACGGCGATTAACTTTTGGGCAAGCAGTTTTATATGGTTCTCGGGCACTTGCGCTTTTACTTGGTATCTCATCGATAATGCTTGGAATTTCACTTTTTGCTCATTTGCATATGGTTCAAACTCTCACAACAGTTCTTGAGCCAGGTATTTTAGGTGGCCTCTTGCTTCTGCTTCTAAATATTCTTTATTTGCCAAATGCAGTTGTGGCAACACTTGGTTATTTTTCAGGCGCCGGTTTTGAAGTTGGTTCAGGAACATTTGTAGCTCCTTGGAGTTTTCATCTTCACTCGATTCCAGCTTTTCCATTACTGGGCGCACTTCCAACAGGTAAATCTCTTTTATCACTCTTTGGAATCGCCCTTGTAATCTTTACTGGAGCACTCTTAGCAAGTTGGACAATCTCCTTGAATTCAAGAATTTTAGTTCAGAGTTTGCTTATGTCAGTGCTTATCAGTGCTGCGATTGCTTATGCAGCTAGCGGCGCATTGATAACCCAAACTATGTCCGCAGTCGGTGTTTCACTGTGGAAATTTCCGCTCACGATTGGCGCAGAGTTAGCCCTAGGTGCGGTTTTAGCCCTCTTTTTACCCCGTTTAGGAAAGCGCTGATGAGGCATCGTGTGGTTGTTTTGGCTTCAGGATCTGGAACTCTTGCGCAAGCAATTTTTGATGCCAATGAGCTTGATATTGAAATAGTTGCGGTAATCAGCGATGTTTCAGATGCGGCCGTAATTGAACGCGCAAAAACAAAAGGGATACATACCCAAGTAATTACAGTCGGAGAGTCTCGACAAGCATGGAATAAGGAAATCATCGAGGCAGTTGCCGAATGTAAAGCCGATCTTGTAGTGAGCGCTGGATTCATGCGGATATTGCCAGCTGATTTTGTGAATCGTTTTCCAACAATTAATAGCCATCCTGCTTTATTGCCAGATTTTCCTGGGGCTCATGCAGTGCGTGATGCACTTGCTGCCGGGGTAACTGTTACTGGAACATCGGTGCACTGGGTTGATGATGGAGTTGATACTGGGCCGATTATTACGCAGATGCAAGTCCCTGTGCTGCCCAATGACGATGAAGCCACGCTTCATGAGAGAATTAAGAAAGTTGAACGCGGTCTCATCGTTGCGACCATCGCCCTGATACTTCCATCCTTGGAGCGCCATGTCTGATCGCAAAGTTATTCGTAGAGCTCTTCTAAGTGTCTATGACAAAGACCGCCTTCTTGAAATAGGCACAGCACTTAACACGGCCGGAGTTGAAATACTTTCAACAGGATCAACTGCAAAGACATTACAAAGCGCTGGAATCCCAGTAATTGAAGTAAGTCAGTACACAGGCTTTCCTGAGATTATGGGTGGGCGCGTTAAGACGCTTCACCCTCGCGTTCACTCTGGAATTTTGGCCGATCAAAATAATCCAGAACATTTAGCGGCTATAAAGGCTTTGGATATCGAAGCATTTGATTTAGTAATTATTAATCTCTACCCCTTCGCTGCAACGATTGCATCAGGTGCTGATTTTGCCGAATGCATTGAGCAGATAGATATTGGCGGACCATCGATGCTACGCGGCGGCGCAAAGAACCATGGCTCTGTAGCGGTTATTTGCCAGACTTCCCAATACGATCAATTGTTAGCAGCAATTAAAGCCGGCGGCTTTACTGAAAATGAACGTAAGCAATTAGCCCTTGAGGTTTTCAGAACGACAGCTGAATATGATTTAACGATAGCTAACTGGCTTGGCCAGGGAGAAGAATTACCAGAATGGTTTGGGCGAATTTGGCATCGCGAAAATACTTTGCGTTATGGCGAAAATCCACATCAAGGTGCGGCGATTTATTCAGGTGGCCCTGCCGGTATCGTTAATGCCATTCAGTTGCACGGGAAAGAGATGTCATTTAACAATTACACCGATGCCGATTCGGCTTGGCGTGCCGTCCTTGATCATCGTGACCCTGCTGTGGCAATTATGAAACACGCCAATCCTTGTGGCATTGCAGTATGTGCATTAGGAGTGGCAGTTGCTTATCAGCACGCGCATGAATGCGACCCAGTTTCTGCATTTGGGGGAGTCATTGCGGCCAACCGAAAAGTTGATTTAGCCATGGCAACGCCTTTATCTGATGTATTTACTGAAGTTCTTATTGCACCTGACTTTGATCAGGATGCCTTGGAACTATTGATGAAAAAACCTTCAATTCGAATTCTTAAATGCGAAGTACCTACGATCTCACCTTTGGAAATTCGTCCAGTCTCAGGTGGGATTTTGTTGCAAGGGACAGATTTACTTGATGCGCCAGGAGATACACCAAGTAATTGGAAACAAGTCAGTGGCCAAGCCGTTGATGAACAAACTATGAAAGATTTAGAGTTTGCATGGCGAAGTGTTAGAAGCGTGAAAAGCAATGCGATTTTGTTAGCGAAAAATACTGCCTCTGTAGGAATCGGAATGGGGCAAGTGAATCGTGTTGATTCTGCAAAGCTAGCCGTTGCTCGGGCTGGCGAACGCGTAAAAGGATCTATCGCTGCAAGTGATGCGTTTTTCCCTTTTGCCGATGGATTGCAGATTTTGATAGATGCTGGAGTAGTTGCAGTCGTGCAACCTGGTGGCAGTGTTCGAGATGAAGAAGTAATTGCTGCCGCTAATGCAGGCGGGATTGCGATGTTCTTCACAGGCGTACGCCATTTCTCTCACGCCTAGCGGGCTATTAGTATGGGTGCTATGAGCGCACAAATTCTGGATGGGAAAGCACTAGCTTCAAAAATAAAAGGCGAATTAGCTGTTCGCGTTGCCGAACTTAAGTTACGTGGAATTACTCCCGGACTTGGAACAGTGCTTGTTGGTGATGACCCAGGATCGCATTCTTATGTTGGTGGCAAACATCGCGACTGTCACGAAATCGGAATTAACTCAATTCGAGTTGATCTTCCTGAAACAGCAAGTGAAACCGATGTATTGGCTGCGATTAAAGATTTAAATGCATCTCCTGAATGCACTGGATACATTGTTCAGTTGCCGATGCCCAAAGGAATCAATGCGCAGCGAATTCTTGAAGCGATCGACCCTACAAAAGATGCCGATGGCTTGCATCCAATGAACTTGGGCCGATTGGTTTCTGGCTATGACGCGCCACTTCCATGTACACCACATGGAATTGTTGAACTACTTACACATTACGGAATTAGTACTAAAGGTGCAGAAGTTACAGTTATTGGTCGTGGACTTACTGTCGGTCGACCTCTTGGTTTGCTCCTTACTCGCAAGCAAGAAAATGCAACTGTAACTTTGACGCATACCGGTACAAAAGATTTAACAGCACACACCAAGAACGCAGATATTATTGTTGCTGCTATTGGTCAGGCGCATTTCTTGAAGGCTGACATGATTAAGCCAGGAGCTGTTGTAATTGATGTTGGTATTTCACGTACCGATAAAGGTTTGCTAGGCGACGTTGATCCTTCAGTCATGGAAGTGGCTTCATGGGTAGCGCCAATGCCAGGGGGAGTCGGACCAATGACTCGTGCGATGTTGGTTAAGAATGTTGTTGATGCATGCGGATAAATGACCGCGCATTAACCATCATCAGCAACGTAATAATCTTGATTGGTATCTCATTAGGAGTATTAGGAATTGTGCGAGGTGGGTCACTTTTTATCGCAGTTGGTACGGCAGGAATAGCAATTAAGGCCCGGCATCAACGTAAATTCGACTTTTATTTCCCGATGTTAATAGCGATAGCCCTCTTTGCTCTGGCAATTGCACTTCCTCGCGGACGGTAGAGTTGGGCGCATTGAACGAATAGAAGGAGAACGCCATGGGCGGAAAAGTCACAGTAGTCGGTTCAGGTTTTTATGGTTCAACAACAGCGCTTCGTTTAGCGCAATATGACATCTTCGACACGGTTGTATTGACCGATATTGTTGAAGGAAAGCCAGAGGGCCTAGCCCTTGATATGAACCAATCTCGTTCAATCGAAGGCTTTGAAACAAAGATTATTGGCGCGACGACAACTCCTGAAGGTGCCGGTTATGAAGCAACTGCGAACTCAGATGTAGTTGTGATTACTGCCGGCTTGCCACGCAAACCAGGAATGAGTCGCATGGATCTCATCGGGGTCAACGCAGGCATCGTTCGCGGAGTTGCAGAAAATATTGCAAAGCATTCTCCTAACGCAGTAATCATCGTGGTTTCGAATCCACTTGATGAAATGACTGCACTTGCACAGATCGCAACGAATTTTCCAAAGAATCGCGTTATGGGTCAGGCAGGAATGCTCGATACTGCACGTTTTACAAACTTTGTCGCAGAAAAACTTGGTGTAAAAACTGCATCTGTTAAGACTTTAACTCTTGGTTCACATGGCGACACTATGGTTCCAGTTCCAAGTCGTTGCACTGTAGATGGCAAGCCATTAAGTGATCTTCTCTCTCAAGTTGAAATCGATGAGTTAGTAGATCGCACACGCAATGGTGGCGCCGAAGTTGTTGCACTACTTAAGACGGGCTCTGCTTACTACGCACCATCGGCAGCAGCTGCACGTATGGCAAAAGCTGTAATCGAAGATTCAGGTGCAGTTATGCCTGTGTGTGCATGGGTAGATGGCGAATATGGAATTTCTGGCGTGTATCTAGGCGTTGAAGCCGAAATCGGTCGCAACGGAATCAACAAAGTTGTTGAAAGCAAGCTAACTGACTCTGAAGTTGAAGCCCTTAAAGCTGCAGCTGAAGCAGTTCGCGCTAAACAAGCAGACGTACAAACACTCTAAAGGAGCGCAATTCATGGCCAAGATCAAAGTAGAAGGAACCGTTGTTGAACTAGATGGTGACGAGATGACTCGCATCATGTGGCAGTTCATCAAAGACTCATTAATCCTTCCTTATTTGGACGTCAATCTTGAGTACTACGACCTTGGCATGGAAAACCGTGATGCCACGGATGATCAAGTGACTATTGATTCTGCCCATGCAATCCAAAAGCATGGCGTTGGTATCAAATGCGCAACGATTACTCCTGACGAAGCTCGTGTTGAAGAGTTTGGTCTTAAGAAGATGTGGAAGTCTCCTAACGGAACTGTCCGCAACATCTTGGGCGGCGTAATCTTTCGTGAGCCAATCATCATTAGCAACGTTCCTCGTTTGGTTCCACACTGGACTAAGCCGATTGTTATTGGCCGTCACGCATTTGGAGAC
>CAIJYZ010000009.1 GCA_903825015.1 uncultured Actinomycetes bacterium | reverse complement strand
GATGCTGTGCCAACCTTCGGCACCGTTTGGGGCGATGGGAACATTGGCACTTGATTGAAGTTGGCCGTTTCCATCAGTTGCTCGCACAGTGATCTGGTGATCACCCTTAGTTGGATTCCAATCGATCCACCATTGGCGCCATGTTGTCTTTGCAATTTCAGGTCCA
This sequence comes from uncultured Actinomycetes bacterium, assembly GCA_903825015.1. GTDB lineage: Bacteria > Actinomycetota > Actinomycetes > Nanopelagicales > Nanopelagicaceae > Planktophila. Next base: position 22,670 of record CAIJYZ010000009.1, on the reverse strand, counting down.
AGAATTGCCGCTCGCCACGGTTGATTATCGATTTTTACTTCTACTTTAGAAATCCCAACAAGTGGGGCCCATGCAACACCAGCAATTGCTGCGGCGCCGACGGGAACCTGACCATAATTGAGCGGCGTATCAATGCGCGATTGCGTCTTTATCGGGCCTTGCTCTGACCAACCTTGTTCAATCCAGTAACCGTGTTTTTGATCAAAGCGAGTCAATTCAATCTTGGTTAACCATTTAACTGCAGATACATATCCGTAAAGTCCGGGAACAATAATGCGTGCGGGATAACCGTGGGCAGCTGGCAAAGCTTCGCCATTCATTGCAATAGCAATCATTGCATCGCGGCCATCAAGGGCTGCCAACGGAAACCCTGCGCTAAATCCATCTTCTGAATAACCCATCACTTGATCGGCATTTGCATGCGGTCCGGCTTCATTAATTAAATCATCTAGGCGTATGCCTTGCCAGCGAGCGTTGCCAATTAATGGGCCACCAACTTCATTAGATACGCAGGAAATTGTGTCGTCTAATTCAAAAGTTGGGCGGGCAATTAATTGCTCGTAGGTAAGTGAGATTGGATTAGAAACCAGACCAACAATCTCTAACTTCCATGTATTCACATCAATCTCAGGGATTGTGAAAGATGTATCAATTCTAAAAAAATCTTTCGTTGGTGTAAAAAATGGTGAAAGACCAGGTGTTTGCAGCGCCGGATCAACAGGTGGCGTGGGCAGAGATTTAAATGGTTTGGGAAGCGCCTTTGCAATCTTTTTAATCTGCGTTGTTGCTTGAGTAGAAAATGTTGTCGTGGCTAACTTTGCCGAAACCCCGACTGCGCCAATTACTCCTAAAGCCTTAAATAGATTGCGGCGCGAGATTTCCATGGGCAAACGCTAACAACGTTTATTCAGAGCTGCCATCGGAAACCACTTACTTTCGAGATTGTCTCCACTGGGATAACGCTCCGCTTGACCAGAGCGCCCATAGAACAAGTAAGGGTTGAAAGAGAAGGCGAATAAATCTCGATGTATCGCTATTGAGACCAAAGGCATCGGTGTGATTTAAGTACTGCGAGATATTGCCCCAGAAAACTGCGGTAAAAAATGCAGCGGTAAGTGCACCAATTTGAACGCGGAATTTCCACAATGTGATTAAGCCCAGGCCTAATGAGATCTCAACTAATCCTGATGCGAGCACAATGAAATCGGCCTGTGATTTCAAAATCGTTGGAACTTGAGCTTGGAACTCAAGGCGGCTAGAAGTTAAATGTTTAATGCCGGCATAGGCAAGGGCTGCACCTAAAAGTATTTGTGCGGAGTTCTTAAAGAGTTTATTCATTACGAAACTAAAGTGGATGCAAAGATCTGCCAAGCAAGGGCTGATTTAGCAATCAGAGAAAGAGTGATGTATGTCTTTTCTCCCCTGATGTAATCACTCCACTTGCCCACCTTTTTATACTGCAGATACTGCACGACGGCAAAGGTATTAAAGAGAACGAATAGCGAAATCACGATGCCATAAACAAACGCAGGTGCTTTGGTATTACCGGGACCACCGATGGCAAATACGTAAAAGACAAGTGCAATCCAAGGAACAATTCCTGCGATGCAACCAAAGATAAATGGCAGCCAACCGCCGTTTCCAGGTTGCTCATATTTTTCTTGCAGCCAACCAAATAAAATCATCGAAGCGTTCACACCAAAGATTGCAACAATTGCAGCCACATCGGCGATTCCACAGATCTGTGCAATCAACACGATCATTACTGATGAGCTAATGCTGTATTCAACCCAGCGGAAATAGTTGCGCTGTGCGGCAAGGCCTGCGCTGTAACGACCGAAGAACTTTGGGGATGCAACAAGAAAGTGGAAGAAAGCGGAAAGGCCAAGAAAGATTGCAACGGCTAGACCAACTGGGGTGTTTAGCAGAGTGATTGGTTCGGCAAACGTGCTTCCGGGTGGGCCAGCCATGTAGCGGGCAACGATTGGTAATGAGAAGTCATTAGCCAAGGCCAAGACAACGAGCATTTGGGCCAGGTGGAAAACTCCTGCAATCACGTTGTAGCGGCGAATGGAAGCTGCGTTAATTTCTTTTGCCATGCGCAAATGGTGCCATAGCCAGCGGTTATCTGCAGGTTATTCTTAGACCATGGCCCCCAAAGATCCTTCGCGCGAGGCGTATTTTCCATTAATTGAAAAGAAATACGGACAGAAGATGTCCTATTGGTTTTCGGTGATGAAAGATTTAGCCGATGAGAAATACCCAGCTCAGATTGCTTACTTACGCGAGAATCATGGATTTAGCCAAGCACATGCAAATGCATTGGTGATGTATTCACGGGGATCAACCTCTGCCCGAAGATTTGATACGCCAACTGCGTATTACAAAACTATTGATCCTGTGCAGGCCAAGACAATGCGGGCGATATTTAAGGTCATTACGACCAAGTATCCAAAAGCCGAACTCGTAATTGCCTGGAATCAGCCGATGATTCGAATAAATGAGAATTATGTATTCGGAGCAACTACTTCTACCAAACGTATTTTGATGTCACCGTGGAGCGCCGATGTGATTGCAGCCTTTGCGCCAAAGATGACAGATTTGAATGTGCTCAAGAAAACTATCGGCATACCCAATGACTGGGAAGTTGATGCAAAGTTAATTCTGGCCTTAGTTAAAGCTCGATTAGCTGAGTGTAAATAAAAGTAGCCCCACGCTGAGTTAGAGGTCGAAGGAGAGCTCGACTTTGATTTGTTGACCCACTTCTAACTTTTCGGGTAAGCGGATTGCGTTTTTAATGGGAACTAAATAGGCGCCGTCTTTAGGAATTAACGCGGTCTTCCATTGTGTTTTATTAATGGCGACGTTTGTATGCAGGACTCCCCAACCATAAGTTTTGGCCGCGGCAATCTCTTTAATTTCTGTGGTGATTTTTGGCGGGGTCTTTATAAAATAAAAAGGTGCGGGTCCGCGCCATTCAAAGAGTTCACCGGTAAAGCGCAGTTCCATAGAGAAAGTCTGCCTCAGAAAATTTGCAATCTGATCCAGGGCCTTGTGGACAGGTTTATAGAACTGTCAGCGGTCGACACTTGAATTGCATTCAATTAGTTCAAGGAGGGTTCGATGTTTACGAAGGCTATTAAAGACAATCTGCAGGGTGGTAAAAGGTTACTTTTAGGAACCTTCTCTGATATGGTTGTTGCAATCAAAGGGGTCTGGGTCATGGCAACAAACGTAAAACTTTCCGACGAGCTTGTTCAACAAGCAGGGCGTATTGCCGCCATCGAGCACAGATCCGTGCCCAAGCAGATTGAGTTCTACTTCAAAATTGCAGCGATTGCCGAGGCCAATCCAGAGCTCTCATTCAAATTAATCAAAGAGATTCTCAAAAGTGATTCAGAGGCCGCAGTTGGCCACTACAAGTTCGGTTAATGGACCTCCTTTACACACCGACTTTTGCACGGCAAATAAAGAAAATGCACCCCAATGAGAAGGCATCTCTAGATGCAGCTATTACAAAGATAAGTGCATATCCAACAGTTGGCGTCGAAAAGTTGGCAGAGCTAAGTGGGGTCTTTATTTTCAAATTTAAAGTTAATGAATTGACTTGGCTTCTGGCTTATCGAATTCTAGACGCCACATCGATATTGCTTTTACTGGTTGGGCCTCATGAAAACTTCTACCGCAAACTAAAGCGTGGCTAATTTATTGAGTACTGACTACAGGGCTCAGTGATTCGCGGGCATCTACAAACGCTTTAACGCAGGCTTTAATCTCTTCTGGTGTATGGCTGGCATTGAGTTGAATACGAATACGTGCTTTGCCCATAGGAACTACTGGATATGAAAAAGCAACGGCATAGATGCCACGATCAAAGAGCGCTTTGGCCATGGAAACTGCAACATGCTCATCGCTAAACATAACCGGGACAATTGCATGTTCACCAGGAAGCAAATCAAATCCATTGTCAACCATGAGTTTGCGAAACAGTGCAGCATTTTCCATAGTCTTTTTAGCTAACTCTGGATTCGCGGCAATTAAATCAAGAGCTGCAATAGTTCCGGCAACAACCATAGGAGGCACGGAGTTTGAGAAAAGATAGGGACGGGCTTTTTGGCGAAGCATGTCAACAATGGCGGGGTGGCGCGAAGAGATATATCCACCTGATGCTCCCCCGAGTGCTTTACCTAAAGTGCCAGATAAAATATCAATTCGATCCTGCACGCCAAATAACTCTGGCGTTCCGGCCCCTGTTTTTCCTATAAAGCCCGTGGCATGAGAATCATCCACCATTACTAGGGCGCCATATTTATCGGCTAGATCGCAGATTCCTTCAAGAGGTGCGAAATAGCCATCCATAGAAAAGACGCCATCGGTAACAATCAAAATATTCTTTGCATCCTTTGCCGCTATGAGTTGAAGTTCAAGGTCGGCTAGATCTCTGTTGTTATATCTAAAACGCTTGGCTTTACACAATCTCACACCGTCGATGATTGATGCATGGTTTAAAGAATCCGAAATAATCGCATCATTCTCATCCAGTAAAGCTTCGAATACGCCACCATTTGCGTCAAAACATGAGGGGAAGAGAATCGTTGCCTTAGTTTTTAAGAAGTGAGTGAGTTTTTCTTCTAAAACAATATGTTGGCTTTGGGTGCCGGCAATGAAGCGAACGCTCGCCATTCCAAAACCATAGGTATCAAGTGCGTTTTTAGCGGCCGAGATAATCTGCGAATTATTTGCCAAACCTAAGTAGTTATTCGAACAGAAATTAAGCAAATCCTTTCCGGAGGCATTGATATCAACTGCTTGCGCTCCGGTCATAGGTCGTTCGCGCTTTAATAGTCCGGCAGATTCCAAAGCAGTTAATTTAGCTTTAAGTCCTTCGGTAAAATCAGATACAGAGGACATTGCTAGCTCCAGTCCAAAATTATTTTGCCGCAGTTACCTGTTCGGGCAAGTTCGAAAGCTTGCTGCCACTCACTCGCCGCAAAACGGTGCGTTATCACTGGTGAAATATCTAAACCTTTTTGAACCATTGAGTTCATGGAATACCAGGTCTCATACATTTCGCGGCCATAGATTCCTTTGATGGTAACCATGTGAGTTACAACTTTGGCCCAATCAAATGAGATTGGATCCTTTGGTAAACCAAGGGCTGCAATGCGTGCACCATGTCCAACATTGGACAGAATCATCGGCATCGCTGATTGATGTCCGCTCATTTCAAAAGCGACATCAAAGCCTTCTTTCATTCCCAAATTTTTCATCGTATCTGCAAGATTATGAGTTGAAATATTTATGGCTGCGTCCACGCCCATTGTGCGTGCTAAATCCAGGCGATACTCATTGACATCAGTAATTACGATAAATCGTGCGCCGACAAAACGTGCAATAGCCGCGGCCATCAATCCAATTGGTCCTGCGCCAGTTATAAGTACATCTTCACCAACGACCGGAAAACTCAACGCCGTATGAACAGCATTTCCAAGTGGATCAAAAATGGAAGCAAGATCTAAATCGATATCTTGCGGATGCAGCCAGACGTTGCTTTCTGGAACCACTACATACTCGGCAAATGCTCCATCACGATTTACGCCGACTCCGATTGTGTTCATGCATAGGTGACGTCGGCCCGCACGGCAGTTACGACAAAGCCCGCAGACAATGTGACCCTCACCTGAAACAAGATCCCCCACCTTTGCGGTGGTAACTTCGCTACCGATTTGAGTTACGACGCCCACAAACTCATGGCCTGGAATAAATGGAGGATTGAGATTCTGGTCGGCCCATGAATCCCAACTTTCAATATGTAAATCGGTCCCACATATTCCAGTTTTGCGAACACGGATTTTTACATCATGCGGCCCAGCAACTGGTTCGGGAACATCACGAAGTTCTAGCCCTGGGCCACGTTCTGCTTTATAGAGCGCTCTCATGAGATAACTCCTTCGCTGTTATTACTTTAGAGAATATGCGGTGCGGGCGTTTTTAAAGGCGATCGAGTCACAGACATGCTTTGCATCATCTAGCGACCACTCCCCTTTTTCCACCCAATCACTAAGGACTTCAAAGAGTCCATTTCTAAATAAACGTGTGCCTAGGTATGTAAGTTCTGGCAATCCCCAAGCATCTGAAGAAAAGAGAATCTTGCTAAAGGGTGCAAGCTCCAATGATTCGGCGATGATTGCCGGTGATCGTGCGCCAGAGTAGTTAACGGCTAGACCAACATCTAAATAAACATTTCGAAACATCTGGGCCAAGTATCCAGCGTTGCGTTGATATGGATAGTTATGCAGAAGAAGAATTGGAACATTGAGTTTTTCGGTGATACGAATTAATTCAGTCATCAAAAGTGGATCGCATTTATGCAGATTTAAATCTGGATCTCCGTAGCCAATGTGGAATTGAATTGGTAATCGGGTATCTATTCCTGCCCAAATGATGTGGCGAATAATGACTGGATCTGTAATGCGCGAGTCATTGCCGGCATCGATGGAAGCAAACCATGTATCTAAGGCCTTTTGAAGCTCTTGGCCTTCTGGGCGCTTAGGATCAAAATCCAAACCAATTCGATATGCAGCGATTGTCTTTAAGCCAATGGCGGTCTTAGCTTTTTCGGATAAATAAGTTGCAAAGGTTGAAGCGAAATTTGCAGCGCTCGTGCCACTTCTTTCAGCATGCGACTGAGCAAGGGTTTCAAGACGCAACACTTCGTCGAATTTTGCACCGGTCAAGTTGCGCATTCCTTCGATTGCGTGAATCTCATCGCCCTTAAAACCAGTCTCAAGTAGATAGTGATCAATCTTGGCAGCGTTTAACAGAATGTGATTGACCTTTTCATTTCCCAGTTCGATGCGCCTGGTGAAGTAATCATGGGCCGAAGCGTGCTTTTCAAGGCCAAGAAGCGGTGCACACCAGCGGCGAACTGCAAAACCAACTTGAGTATCCAGAGCTTCATCAAGAGTCTTTGGCGTGCGATCAGATTCAGTAATCATGTTGGAGAAATGCTCAACCGATGGGTTATCGCGAACTACGCCATGGACATGGTGGTCAATCAACTTCAACTCTTCGATGTGTTGCTTGAGGGCCTCAGTAGACGCTGACATAGCGGGCGCACCTTTCTTCCGGTGTTAGTGAGTCTAACTCTTGTGCTTCATTAGCGCGGATTTCAATAAATGTTTTAAGTAACACTGGGTCAAACCAGCTCTTTACTGTTTCATCCTTATCCAACGCTTCAAGGGCTTCAACAAGCGTCGTTGGCATTGAAACAACGTTTGCAGATCCCTCTAACTCCTCATCGACAATATGATCGATAGTAAGTTTGCCGCTCAAGCCTTCGCGCATTGCATGAATCAATGTTCCTAAAACAATCCATGGATTTGCCGTGGCATCGGCTGCGCGATATTCGATATTAAATGTCTTGGTCACATCATTAGACTTAATGGTGATTTGTGGGCAAATACGCAGCAATGCTTCACGGTTTTGTTTAGCTACACAGATACCACCGGCGCTCCAACGATGTGGTTGCAGACGAAAGAAAGAAATCTGGCTGGGAGCGGTAAGTGCCACGATGGCTCGGGCATGTTCAAGAATTCCAGCACATGCTGACTCTGCTTCAACCGAGAGATTGCCCGGCCTTGATTCTGCGTAAGTAATTGGTGATCCATTTCTCCAGAGAGAAAGATGTACGTGAACGCCGTTACCAACTAAATCTGGTCCAAGCAGTGGAGCAAATGTTGCAACAAGTTGAAAACGTTTTGCCGTATCCCTGACTATTTCGCGCAACATAATTGCCCGATCTGCGGCAACCCTGGCCGGAGCCGGTCCAAGAGTTACTTCAAATTGACCGCTTCCATATTCAGGTAAAAAGGTCTCGGGATCAAATCCATTTTCATTAAGGATTAAAAGAAGCTCTTGAGAAAATTGATCAACGTTGCGATATGCATCGAAACCAAATGGTAGGCCACCGATTTTGCTTCCATCGGCATGAGATAAAGCAAACTCGTGTTCAAAAGAGACCATCACTTGAATATCAAAATCTCTATCCAATGCATCGATTGCGTTATCTAAAAACGTACGAGGACATTGCGCCCATGGGCTTCCATCGATATTGCGTTGATGTGCCAAATAAAATCGAGTCGATGCGCCATCTGCATACGTTGGCGGAAAAATTGCGGTGGCCTGTGCATCTGGTACAAGACGCAAATCACCGAGAGCGCCAAATGCATTACCGTCTGCGATTCCACCAAATGCGCTCATAGCTAGATCAGCAGGAACCCAGCCAACACCTTCGCCGGATTCGATTACTTTTGGAAATGGGCCACTACGGCCGCGAACATGAGCGACAAGATCACATGTTGCTATAAAGGCCCACGGTTGGTTCATATTAAGGAACGAGCGCTATTACGCGCGCTGGAGAACCAGATCCTCCAACAAGTGGAAGAACGCCAACAACAATCCAGGCACCAATTGGTGGAAGTGCCTTAAGGTTTTGAAGATTTTCTAAATGCCATAAACCTTTTGGGTGTGAAACTTGAGAGTGAACAGGAAAGTCAGCTTTGTTTCCTGGGTCGATTCCAAGTGTGTCGATTCCCAATCCTGCTGCTTCGCGCTCATTTACTAAATACAAGGCAGCCTCTACGCCAAAGCCAGGAAAATGTAGATCCCCTTCTGGGCCGGCATATTTAACTGAATCGGAGTTAAATTCTTCCCAACCGGTGCGCAACAAAATTGCTGCACCTTTAGGAATTTCACCGTTTTTTGCTTCAAATGCTTTTACATGTTCAAGAGTTAATACTGCATCGGCATCGCCTGCAATTTCTGCAGAGATATCGATAACAACTGCGGGACGGACCAAGGTACTTGCCGGAATCTGATCGACTGTAGCTTTGCCCTCAATGAAATGACATGGTGCATCAAAATGCGTACCGGTGTGTTCGAAAAACGAAACTCTACGCGCGAAGTATCCATCGTGTGCAACAGTGACAACCGTTTCCATCTCTGGTGACGGCGCCCCTGGCCACATGATGATATCTGTGCCTAGTGGAATCGTTAGATCTATAACCTTCGCATTATTTAACATATGTTATTTCATCTCCCGCAGTTGTTATTGATAGTAGTTTTATTAACGAGCCGCTGAAAGATTTTCGTCGGCAAGTAGTTTTTCGCCCAGCTTCTTAGTGAAAGCTGGTCGTGCCCAGACAGCAACTAAACCAGCAAGCAACCAAATCGCGCTAACGATTGGGTACATACGGGCAGCTCCACTTGCTGGGAATGGAATCACGTTGCGATACAAGGTATAAATCAAAACAATCAAACCAGCGATTGGAATGATGATTTCCCATGAAGCAGCACGCTTAACGCCTGAGAAGAATAGGAACTTAACTGCACCGATTGTTGCAAGAACATACACAGCAACCAAGATAAGAGTTCCGATTACACCACTACCAAGGAAGATATCGAATGGCTTTGCGTTACCAATCAAGGCCCACAAGATAATGATGAGTGCCACAGCGCCTACTATCATGCGAGTAGCAGCTGTTGGAGTTCCATTCTTTGCAGAAATTGATGACAATGCAGAACTGCCACTGTCACGGCCGATTGCAAACAACATACGAGATGCGCCTACAACACAAGCCAAAGCGCAACCAAATGCGCTTACTGCTGCGCCAAGTGTGATGATTGTTCCGATCCATGAACCGATGTATGTAGTTCCAAGATCACCCATCAACGAGCCTGAGCTAATGAAAGCCTTCACACCAGCATCACTAGTACCAAAGCCCATTACTTCAACTGCAGTTACGAATACAAAGTAAACGCCACCGAAGATTGCAGTACCAAGCATTGCGCGTGGAATATCTTTACGAGGGTTCTTTGCTTCTTCTCCCAAAGTTGCTGCAGCTTCAAAGCCGGCAAATGAAAGGAAGCCAAAGACAACGCCAAGAAATACCGTTGACCCGCCAGTGCCCTTTGGAATTGAGAAGACTGACCAGTCAACTCCAAGACCACCAGGGGCAGTGCCACCAATGAGCTTTGAAAGAACAATAAATGCGGTAATAAGAATGAGAACAACGGTTACTGCTTCTACAGTTAGAAGAAGACGAGTTCCGTTACGTGCAGGGGCGATGGCGAGGAAGTATGCAAGTACTAATGCAATTGCGCCAACAAGGAAGCCTGCTGTATCTGGTTGATTGTTCCAAAGTCCAATTTCATCGAGGAATTTGGCACCAAAGATTCCAGCAGCCATTGAAGTAACACAGCCGTAGAAAATATAGGTACCGATCAATCCCCAACCGGCAACTACGCCAGAACGAGGACCAGTAGTTGCACCAACAAAACCATAAACGCTACCAGCGTGGTGAAAGTTTTGTGTGAGTCGTACGAATCCATAGGCAACAAGAAGTACGCCGATAGTTGCTAGTGCAAATGCAACTGGAACTGCGCGACCAACTGTTGTAGCTGTTCCCTGCGGATTGATATTTGCTGCCATGGATGGGGCCATGAGTGCAACTGAAATTCCAATTGCTTCCCAGATATTAAGGTTCTTAACTAAACCTTTTGCTCCTGAATCGGTCATTAATTTCTAGCCTTTCCTTAAAGAGATAGAGAGCTAAATTGCTGACCTAATTAGTATTCCAGCGCGAGCCTGCGAATTAAAGGTTTTTGAGAGGCAAATGTGAAGAAATTATTTAAAATTGGCGTGGTAAAAACCTACTAGAAAGTAGAAAATGTATTTAGCCGCGCCCAATCATCGCCTTCTTTCAAAGCCCGGGTATATTCCGCGCGACGCGTTGCCGATATGCATCTAGCCATAAGGTCGCCAAGGCCGGCAGTAATCACTGAATCAGTCTCGAGTGCTTCAATGGCTTCTAGTTGATTACTAGGCAGTGGACGAATGTTGCATTCACGAGCTTGCTCAGGAGTTAATAGTGCAGGATCGCGGTGTGCAGGTTTTGGTGGCGACATCTTATTTTCGATTCCATCTAGTCCCGCCAAAATTACCGCCGCCAATGCCAGATAAGGATTACTTGTTCCGTCGCTGGTTTTTAATTCAAGGTTAATTGATTCTGCTTCACGTCCAGTAAAAGGACTAGCAACGCGCACAGCGCATTCGCGGTTGTCGTATCCCCAAGAAATGGTTGAGCCAGCCCAGGAGTGTGGCTTTAATCGCTGATATGAAACAAATGAAGGACAGGTCAGAGCAAGAACTGCTGGCATATGTTCTAGTAAACCGGCGACAAAGTTCTTACCTAACTCTGAAATCTCAGTCTGAGCTTGCGGATTATGAAGCAGATTAGTTTTTCCATCTAATGTCCATAATGAGAAGTGCAGATGAGCACCTGATCCAATTCCATCTACAAAAGGCTTAGGTGCAAATGAGGCATGCAAACCATGCTGAACTTCTGCAGTACCGCGGATAGTGTCGCGAAACTTTAAATGTTGATCAGCTGCAGCTAATGCATTGGTGTATTTAAGAACAATCTCTTGTTGTCCAGGTCCGTATTCATTAATAGCTTGCTCAACAATAAATCCTTGATCGGTTAAGTTATCGACCATGTCATCAATTACCGCGCTGGCACGATCCATTCCTGAACTTGAGTAAACCGGTCCATTTGCCCAAGGTTGCAAGCCATTATCAGTATCTTCGGCTAAGTAAAACTCGGATTCAAAAGCTGCAAATACTTGGATACCTGCAGCGCGCGCTTTTTCAATCGCATTCTTGAGCACTGTGCGAGTACATCCACCCCATGGACTGCCATCTTGTTCGCGTAAATCGCTCAACATACTTGAGGTTCGATTAAGCCACGGTAATTCAGTGTAAGTATTGTGATCAGGAATAATTCGAACTTCACCAACTGGCTCCATGCCATCAACGGGAATCAGATCTTCAAAGATATTTACGGCGTTCTGGGCTCGAGTCAGTCCCACGCCTTCGCTTAGTTTTGAAGCAGCTTCAGAGGAATGAACTGTTTTGCCGCGGATTACTCCAGCGGGGTCACAGTAAAGAAACCTAATGAGGCGGATATTATTTTCAGAAACATTATCCAGAATCTCTTTGCTGTTCATGTGAACATTATTACCGCTCACCTAGGCGCGAGCAAGGAGGTATTCCAAAATTCTCATTATGTGGCGGGTAAAAAGCTAAGAATTAATTGCCGCTAGCTACATAATCCCGTAAAGCGGTGCGTTCTGAATCAATCTCTTGGACATAGTTCTTAACCACATCGCCGATAGATACGATTGAAAGCAATGCTCCATCGCCATCGACAACTGGCACGTGCCGAATACGGTGTTCGGTCATCATGGTCATCAATTCAGCCACTGTTGTATCAGCGGTGCAGGTGTGCACTTCGGCCGTCATGATGTCTCGCACATGCATCTCAACTAAATGATCTAACTTGCCTGGCATTGCTCGCACGACATCTCGTTCAGAAACAATGCCATCAATCTTATTTCCATCACTAGACACAACGAGAGCTCCAACATGATGAGTATTAAGTGCGTTCACTAAATCATGGATCGTGGCACTTGCTGAAATAGTTTCAACGCGCTTGCCTGAAATAATGCTGCTGATTTTCATGGCTCACCTCTTCCTTATGTCCGGGTAGCAATAGTGCCCACTTAGATCAGGAAAGCGCAATAGATTGCCGCATCATTTGCGAGTTCACGCAGAGTTCACCGGTTTTTTTGGTGCCAGGTCTATCTATTCTTCAGGCTCTCTTTACAATCACTATATGAGAAAAACTTCGAACTTGGTCAAGATCACTGCCAGCATCACCGTCGCTTTGCTTGCAGCGTTTTTACTTGCCAGCAACTCCAATGGTAAAGCAGCAAGGGCATACCCAGTAGATGCAATTCGCGAGGAGATTGGTGCCACCCAGATAAAGGTGATGACCTTTAATATCTGGATCGGCGGCGGCGCCGTAGATTTTGCGAAAGTAATCGATGCGATCAAGATTTCAGGGGCCGATGTAGTCGGTCTGCAAGAGGCCGAAGGAACTGCTCCAAAGATTGCCGCCCTCTTGGGCTGGGCATATGCCGATGAGCGATTGCAGATAATTTCAAAGTATCCAATGATTCAACCTGGTGATGGAGCTGGGCTATATACGTACGTGCAGTTATCACCCGGCCAGGTATTTGCGATGTCAAATATTCACTTGCCATCTGATCCATATGGTCCATATCAAATTAATGAGGGCGCGGATTTAAAAACAGTTTTGAAATCAGAAGAAGATACGCGTATGCCAGTAATTAATAAGTTCTTGCCAACTTGGAAAAGATTGCTCGCCCACAAGATTCCACTAGTTATTACCGGTGACTTTAACTCCCCTAGTTACTTAGACTGGATCAAATCCACAGTCGGCCTACGACCTGCAATGAAATTTCCAGTTGCATGGCCTGCATCTAAGTCAATTGCAGATTTAGGAATGGTTGATACATATCGTGTGATTCATAAAGATCCAAAGAAAGTCCCAGGCATTACGTGGACACTTGGATATCCATATCCACGAATTGACCCTAAAGAAGTTGTCGACCGTATTGACTTTATTTGGGTGCCAACCGGAACAAAGGTTTCAGGTAGCGGAATCGTTGGTCCAACGGGTGGGCCTGACGTTGAATTTGGAGTCTTACCATTTCCATCTGATCACTTGGGGGTAGTTTCTACATTTAACTTTGATCCTGTTGAACCGCCGCCATACATCGCCACAAATTCAAATCGTTACGAGCAAGGCGATCCAATCACGGTTGCTTATCACGGCCCACTTGGCGATGCAGATTCAGTGGCAATCGTAAAAGTGGGCGATGATCCACTTACTCAAGCTGTTACTTCAACACCACCGCAAGAGGCTGGCTTCTTTGGTCAAATGCGAATGGGTTCTGGCAATTTATCGCCCGGAAAATATGAAGTTGCACTGATTTCAAAGGACAAGGTTGTGCAGCGCTCTGCATTTTGGGTCGTTACTCGCGGTGCCTTCCCGACAGTTGGTACCGATAAGAGCTCCTACTCCAGTGGATCACCGATTCAGATCAGTTGGAAAAATAGCTTTGGCAGAAAATTTGATTGGGTAGGAATTTTTTCTACGAAGAGCACGGATATCTACTACACGCAATCAAGTTTTCACTACACCGATGCAACCGTTGATGGCTCTTGCACAGTGACTTCATCTGACACTGGCGGTGCACTACCTGCAGGAGAATATGAAGTGCGGTTGATGAATGATGATGGATATGTAGTTCTTACTGCGCAGAAATTTTCTGTACACAGCAAAGGCTAACTACTCCACCACCCAGGTATCGCCGGAGTTAAGAAGTTTCTCAATATTTCCCGGACCATCTTTAGCGATCACTGCATCAAGCTGTTCATGAACCATCGCACCGTATGAAGGGCGGACAACATCACGGAAAACTCCAATTGGTGTGTGCTCAAGTGATGATCCTGAGAGGCGAGAGAGAGAAAAAGCATATGAAGGATCTGGATCATGGGCGTCGTGTACAACAAGGGCTGATTCATCAACGGTATTTAAATCAACGAGCTTGAGCGATGCGCCTTCGCGGATTACTCCAGTAGTTGCAGATTTAATTGGTTGACCATGAACCATCATCAGTAAAGAACCCTCTTTGGTCTCATTATCTTTGACTTGATCAAATGCTCCATCGTTAAAGATTGGGCAGTTTTGATAAATCTCGATGAGCGCAGAACCTTTATGTGCTGCAGCCTGACGCAGAACTTCAGTTAAATGTTTACGATCGCTATCAATTGTGCGGGCAACAAAAGAAGCTTCGGCACCAAGAGCAAGTGAGACTGGATTAAATGGAGTGTCCAATGATCCGTAAGGTGTGGACTTTGTAATCTTGCCTTGCTCAGATGCTGGTGAATATTGACCTTTGGTCAAGCCATAGATTCGGTTGTTAAACAACAGAATCTTCAGTTCAACGTTTCGGCGAAGTGCATGAATCAAATGGTTTCCACCGATTGATAGCGCATCACCATCACCAGTAATAACAAAAACAGTTAAATCTGGGCGGCTGATAGCAAGGCCTGATGCGATGGCAGGAGCACGACCATGAATTGAGTGCATTCCAAATGTGTTGAGGTAATAAGGAAAACGAGAAGAGCAGCCAATGCCTGAAATAAAGACGATATTTTCACGTTCGATTCCCAGTTCTGGCAAGAAAGATTGCATGCTTGAAAGAATTGAGTAGTCACCGCATCCTGGACACCAACGTACTTCTTGGTCAGAAGTGAAATCCTTTTTCGTTAAGGCGATATCAGTCATTGTGTAGTACCCCCATCGCAGCTTCGACCAGTTCGGCAGTTGTAAACGGTAACCCGCGCACCATGTTGTAGCCCACGATGTCCTTCATGTATTTAGAACGCAGCAGCATCGCTAACTGACCTAAGTTCATTTCAGGCGTGATTACCTTTGGATATTTCTCAAGAATTGCAGCCAAATTCTTCGGAAATGGTGCGATGTATTTAATGTGGGCCTGAGCAATTTTTTCGCCGTTATTTCGCAGAGTTTCTACGGCAGATGCAATAGGGCCGTATGTAGAACCCCACCCAAGAAATAGAACTTGGGCATCCCCTGTTGGATCATCAACCACAATGTCAGGAACTTCGATTCCATCAACCTTTGCTTGACGTGTTCTAACCATAAAGTCATGGTTTGCTGGTTCGTAATTAATCGCACCCGTCTTGTCCTGCTTTTCAATTCCGCCGATGCGGTGTTCGATTCCCTTAGTACCTGGAATCGCCCAAGGTCGTGCAAGGGTTTCGGGATTGCGCTCATATGGCATGAAATTTTCTTGAGTCTTTGCAAACTCAACACTTAGATCAGGAAAATCTTTCACGTCAGGAATTTTCCAAGGCTCTGAACCATTGGCGATGTAACCATCAGAGAGCAAAATAACAGGAACGCGATATGTGGTTGCAATACGAACAGCTTCCATTGCCATGTCAAAACAATCACTAGGCGTGGAAGCTGCAATCACGGCCGTTGGTGATTCTCCATTGCGTCCAAACATGGCTTGCAACAAATCGGCCTGTTCAGTCTTGGTTGGCAAACCTGTAGATGGACCACCGCGTTGAACGTTGACGATAATAAGAGGAAGTTCGAGCATCACTGCTAGCCCGATAGTTTCACCTTTAAGTGCAAGGCCTGGACCAGATGTTGTTGTTACGCCAAGGGCTCCCCCGTAAGAAGCACCGAGTGCAGAACCCACTGCCGCAATTTCATCTTCGGCTTGGAAGGTTGTAACGCCGAATTTCTTATGCTTTGAAAGTTCGTGCAGAATTTCAGATGCCGGTGTAATTGGATAAGAGCCCAAGAACAGCGGCAGATTTGCTTGATGCGCTGCGGCAACTAATCCATAAGCAAGCGCGGTATTGCCACCGATATTTTTGTAAGTACCAGGAGCCATATGCGCCGATGCAATCTCGTAAGAGTTTGCAAAATCTTCTGTAGTTTCGCCGTAGTTCCAGCCAGTTCGATAAGCAATTAAGTTCGCTTCCAAAATATCTGGTTTCTTTGAAAACTTAGCTTTTAAGAAAGCTTCTGTTGCTTCAGTTGGACGGTGATACATCCATGAAAGAAGACCCAGTGCAAACATATTCTTTGAACGTTCGGCCTCTTTACGAGATAGCGGAAGTTCAGATAGCGCAGAAACTGTCATTGATGTCAACGCAACTGCATGGAGTTTATAACTATCCAGTGAACCATCTTCAAGAGGGTTTGTTTCATAGCCAACTTTAGTTAAATTTCTTGAAGTGAACTCATCTTTATCTACGATAATTGTTGCGCCGCGTGGAATATCTTTAATATTTGCTTTTAACGCTGCTGGGTTCATTGCAACTAAAACATCTGGTGCATCTCCTGCAGTACGAACATGGTGATCAGCAAAGTGAAGTTGGAAAGATGAGACTCCAAGAAGTGTGCCCTGAGGAGCGCGGATTTCTGCAGGAAAGTTAGGAAGTGTAGAAAGATCATTTCCTAAACTGGCAGTGTCCATCGTAAAACGATCGCCGGTGAGCTGCATTCCATCTCCACTGTCTCCGGCAAATCTGATAACAACGGATTTAACGGCGACAATTGGTTTGCTCATGAGCGACATCTTGCCACCGGCAAGGGCCCTGGTCAGTAGATTTCGACAATCTCTTACATCACTTTTGTGCACTTCTGAGAGTTACCCCTGAGCTTTCTCAGCATTCCCAAATGAAACTGGCAGAGATGGCCAGTAAGTTAACCCAGTGAAGAAATTTGTTGCAATAGCCCTTGCTTTTATTGTCTTGGCTCCAACGGCTGCCATCGCCATGGGTTCAGGAGATAAATTTTCAGATGCCCAGACGGGCCTTACCTATACGGTCTATAAGCCCAGCAATACTTTGGGATTGAAGGCAACAAGCTTCGATCTTCTTGACTGTGCGCCAGGTAAAGAAGAGTGGATCTATATTAAATATGGCGGCACCACAAGATATTTAGAAATCATGCAAACAATGGCAAAAGTGAAATGTTCAGATCCTGGACTCTCAAAGTACTTACGTGTTGCAACGATTAATGGAGTCAGCGCAAAGGTCTACGTCTATTGCGATCCGGCAAAGGCTGCTGCCTTTAAAAAATGCGGAGTCAACGATATTGCTCGAGTGGGTGGTTACCTGATGTTTACAACTAAAGCTACGAAGGCATTGAAAGGAACTGAGGTTCAAGTTCAGGGCATCGGTGGAATTACTTACGCCCAACTATTAACGGTTGCAAAGTCATTGAAAACTGTAAAGGCCAGCGGAACATTACTAGCCGAAGCCCTTCCGCCCGAGATGATTAATCCATATGAAACAACCCAAGTCACGGTGAAATATGGAAATTCAATTGTTTTAGCCGTTGGAGATCCAGAAAATTGGAGCGCACATATTCTTGAACCTGGAATCCTCGAATTTATACCGGGTGGTAATCAGGGAACCTACACAACTAATCCAGCGCTAAAAGCATTAAAGCCCGGAACTACAGTTGTACATCTACTCAATTCAACTGATGTATCTAAGGTTTATGAAATCTCAGTAACAGTTACTTCTTAGGGTGAGCAAGCAACCAATCCATTACTTTTAATCCGAAAGAAGAGTCAAGCACAGGACCATGGGCTCCGCCAGTTATTGTCCAGAGTTCTACGGCAGCATCGGGACACGCATAAATAGTCGGAATCGTTTCAGCGCCATCAAGGCTTGTAACTAAATCAAAAGCTGCGCCAACTAAAGGCGATGGAGAGCACTTATCTATCTCGGCCCATCGTTTAACACTGGCTTCGGCTCCGGTATATATATTTCCGAAAATCTCACCACCGGAATAAGTAATTACTTCATCACTTGTGCCATGTATATGTAAAACGCTAACTGGCACTTGTGCCCCACAACTCTGGTTGGCTATATCCATCGCGCCAGCCAAACCCGCAATGGCGGCAACTGTCTGAGGGTGCGTACATGCGAATTTATAAGTCATGAAATGGCCATTGGAATGCCCGAATACATAGATGCGTTTTGGATCAACTGATACTTTGCTTGAAATCTCATCAATTATCGATTGAATAAAAGAGGCGTCATCAACTGGATTTGCATTGAAATTACAGCATGCCTTAGAAGCGTTCCAAAATTGATATCCCTGAGAATCTGGTAATCCATCTGGAGCGGCATAGATCACGCCACGTTTGTTGGCCGCTGAATCCATTCTTGCAAAACGCTGATGATTAATACTTGTACTCATATATCCATGTAAATCAATAATTAAGGGCGCAGGTTTAGATTTTAAATAGCCATTTGGAAGCGTCACAAATGTTGGTCGGTCTCCCCCAACTGTAAAGATTGAAGATGAAACTGATTCACTCGATTGCCGTGGAGAAAAATCTCTACTAACAGGGCTATTAGCGAACACAAACGCTGATGCAGCAACTAATAATAAAGCTAATGTGATTGAGATTTTCTTACCTAGTAGCTGTGGTAAACCACGAATCTGACTAGTTCTATCTTGATCCAAATCTTTGATTACGTTTATGAAGTGGAAAGCAACGCCCAGCATTGATCCTACGCACAAGACCCAAAACGGTGGTGTTCGATTGATAGCGAAAAATACAGATGCCGGAAGAGCGGCACAGGCAATTGCATATGGCAGAGGCGAATATCGAGAGTATTTAAAGTAGAAGTTATAGGCGATTCCACAACCCACACCAAGTAGGTACACAAGACCACCTTTAATTCCAAGTGGTCCGATTAAGTTAGCGATAAATGCAATGGGTAAGAGAATAAAAGTTGCTTTACGAAGGCTATAAAAAGTGATTGTTCCAGCAACTAAAGGTTTATTAGTACGGCTATGCGATAAATCATCTTGGTAGTCATATAAATCATTGCTCCAACCAATTAATAATTGGCCAAGGAAAACAGTGAAAGCAATGACATAAGCCGGCCCTTCCCACCAAAGACGTGCGGCAAGGACAAATGAAATTACAGTAATCAGAAGAGTTGGCCCGAAGTGTGAAGCCTGCAAATAGGCGCGAAGTTTTCTCATTGACTTGGTAAGAACACCTTGGCGACACCGTTACGGGCAAAGGCTAAAAGCGTTAATCCAAACTCGTCGGCGAGGTCAACGGCCAACGAAGTCGGCGCACTTACCCCGACTAACGCTGAAATACCAGCGCAGACCGCTTTTTGAACAAGTTCGTACCCTATGCGCCCAGAAACAACCAAGGTCCAATCATTAAGTGGGAGTTTGCGATCCATCAAAGCTGCGCCAATTACTTTATCTACTGCATTGTGACGTCCAACATCTTCGCGGACCCAAACTGCAATACCTTCGGGATTAACAAGGGCAGCGGCATGTAAACCACCAGTTTTTTCAAAGATTCGTTGGCGACCTTCTAAAAGTTCAGTCATCTTTGCTAACTCTTGAATTGAATGTGTCGCTGGTAGAACTTTTTGCACGCCACGTTTATGCAAATCGCTAATGTTTGTAGATCCACAGATGCCGCATGCTGAAGTAATTGTGAATCGGCGATCAAGGATTCGTACCGATTCTTGACTGTTCTGCGCCACTTCGACAATTACAACGTTTGCGCGCTGGCGCAGAGACAAAGTTTTATCGGCACAGACCTTTACTGAAATTAGCTCATCCGGTGATTTAAGAAAGCCTTCTCCCCACAAAAAGCCTGCGGCAAGTTCAAGGTCGGCACCTGGCGTGCGCATTGTGATGCCCAACTGATCTTGGCTTGTTCCGCGTTTTATACGAATTTCAAGAGGCTCTTCAACAACAACAGAATCTGAAGATGTCACATCAGAATCAGTTTTTTGAACTTTTACACGTGCAATCGATGAGGGCGCAAGCTCATCATTTTCCATGGCGATAGAACTCGATATTTTCTGCAGGAAGTGGAGTTTTGCCTAAGATTAAATCCGCGGCCTTTTCTGCCACCATCATTACTGGTGCATAGATATTTCCATTAGTCACATAAGGAAAAACAGATGCATCGCATACGCGCAAGCCCTCAACGCCATAGACCTTCATGGTTGTTGGATCAATAACTGACATTGCATCGGTGCCCATCTTTGCCGTACATGATGGGTGCAGCGCGGTCTCGGCATCTTTTCGAACCCAGTCCAAAATCTCTTCATCGGTTGATACTGATGCACCTGGAGATGATTCACCGGCGTTGTAATCATTCATCGCTGGCTGCGTCAGAATATTTCGCGCAGTCTTTACGGCTTCAATCCATTCACGGCGATCTTGATCAGTAGATAGATAGTTGAACTGCATCGCAGGTTTATCTAATGGGTTAGTGCTTTTAATCTTTAGCCAGCCACGAGCATCTGAATACATCGGGCCGACGTGGACTTGGTAGCCATGCCCACGAGTGTCTCCAGTACCGTCATAGCGAATGGCAAGAGGCAAAAAGTGGAACATTAGATTGGGATAAGCCACATCTTCATTGCTTCGAGTAAATCCACCGGCTTCAAATTGATTAGTCGCCCCAGGACCTTTTCTAAAAAACAACCAAGCAGCTCCAATAAATGGTCGGCGCCAAAACTGCGTAATGGGCTGCATTGAAACGGGCAGCTTGCACTTGTACTGAACGTAAACTTCAAGGTGATCTTGCAGATTTGCGCCAACACCAGGAAGATCTTTAACAACTTTAATACCAAGTTTTTCTAGATCTTCTTTTTTGCCAACGCCGGATAGCTGCAAAATCTGCGGCGTATTAATTGCGCCTCCCGATAAGACAACTTCGCGGGAAGTAAAAGTATGTTTCTTTCCACGGATTAATACTTCAACACCAGTGGCCGTTGTGCCGTCAAATAAAACTTTAGTTACGTGTGCGCGGGTTTTAACCGTTAAATTCTTGCGCTTCATAACTGGGTACAAATATGCACGTGCTGCACTTAAGCGACGGCCCCGATAAACATTTCGGTCAAAGGCTGCAAAGCCTTCTTGGCGATATCCATTTACATCTTCAGTGCGTGGATAGCCTGCTTCTTCGGTTGCTTTAAAAAATGCTGCAAATAGTGGACCTTTGATTGGTCCGCGTTCTAACTTAAGCGGGCCATCATCTCCACGAAATGGTGATTTAGGATCAGCTAAACAGTTTTCCATCTTTTTAAAATAAGGAAGGCAGTGCGCGTAATCCCAGCTAGCCATACCTTGATCTTTTGACCAGCGCTCATAATCCATTGCATTTCCGCGTTGCCATATCTGACCATTAATAGAAGATGAGCCACCTAAAACTTTGCCGCGTGCATGGTAAATGCGGCGATTATTCATAAATGGTTCTGGTTCGGATTCATACATCCAGTCGTAGTACTTGCTGCCGATTGGAAAAGCTAGCGCCGCCGGCATATGAATAAATACATCCCAGATCCAGTCACGACGTCCTGCTTCAAGCACTAGAACTTTATGATTGGGATTTTCACTTAAGCGATTTGCTAATGCGCACCCTGCAGAACCGCCACCAACAATGATGTAGTCATATTGCGAACTCATGCGCGCAAGTCTACTGATAAAACAAGGCCTCTACTTAGTGATTTACACCAAGTAGAGGCCTTGCTTCATAGATTAGTTGCTAGTTATTGATTACTTTCCAAGCCACTTGTTAACAGTGTCTGGATTCGCATCGATCCACTTCTGGGCCGCTGCTGCTGGATCCATTCCGCCTTCGATATCGGCTGCAACAGAGTTTTGATCTGCGTTAGTCCAATTGAAGTTCTTAACGATTGTTGCAAAGATTGAACCAGAGTCCATTAGCTTCTTTGTAGCAAGCTTTTGAAGAACTGTTTCTGGATAATCAGTTAGTCCACTTGCCTTTGCAGCATCAGACCAGTCATTAGCTGGGAACTTGATGCGTGCCTTATCTAGGCCTGGAACCTTTACAAACAATGTGTGTGGTTCGTAGAAGTATGCAAGGGCTGCAGTCTTATTTGCTTCAGCCTTTGTGAGTACATCAACGAGTGCTGCTTCTGAACCAGTTGAAATTGCCTTGAAGTTCAACTTGTTAGCAGAAATCATTTTTTCACCGATTGTTGTATATCCCGGAGGACCTTCGTACCAAGCACCCTTGCCACCTGAGTCGGCAGTCTTAAATAGATCTGCATACTTGTTCAAGTTGGCTGAATCTAGAATGTCTGGATACTTTTCGACCAT
>CAIJYZ010000008.1 GCA_903825015.1 uncultured Actinomycetes bacterium | reverse complement strand
TCATGCGTGTAGTCGTCCCGAAAGAAATTAAAGATGGTGAAAAGCGCGTGGCGCTTGTTCCCGATGTCATTAACAAACTAACTCGACTTGGATTTGATGTTGTTATCGAATCTGGTGCCGGAGTTCAATCGCAAGCAACAGATGCAGAATTTGCAGCAGCTGGTGCAACGATCTCCGATAGCGAAGTGCTCAGCACTGCTGATGCAGTTCTATCGGTCCAACCTTTAACACCAGCCCAGATGGCTAAGTTAAAGAAAGGTGCAATCACCGTTTCATTTCTCTCTCCAGTAACTGCAGTTGATTCAATCGATGCTGCAGCAGCTGCCGGAGTCACTGCGTTTTCACTTGAACTTGTTCCACGTATTTCGCGTGCGCAATCAATGGATGCACTTACTTCGCAAGCACTCTGCGCTGGTTATCGCGCAGTACTTGTCGGCGCAGAATTATCACCGCGGTTTTTCCCAATGCTTATGACAGCAGCCGGAACAGTTACTCCAGCACAAGTTCTTGTACTTGGTGCCGGTGTTGCAGGTCTGCAAGCAATTGCAACTGCACGTCGCCTAGGTGCGGTTGTTTCTGCATACGATGTTCGACCAGCTTCTGCCGATGAAGTTCGTTCAATGGGTGCAACATTTATTGAACTCGAACTTGAATCACTTGAAGGCACTGGTGGTTATGCCCGTGAGATGACAGAAGATCGCGCAGCTAAGCAACGCGAACTACTAACTCCTTACATTGCAAAATCTCATGTTGTTATTACGACCGCTGCAGTTCCAGGTCGCCAAGCACCTCGCTTGATGACGCAGGCAATGGTCGATTCAATGGGTCCAGGAACAATCATCATCGACTTAGCTGCTGAAACTGGCGGCAATGTTGAAGGTTCAAAGCCTGGCGAGATTGTTACAACTTCAGGTGGAGTAAAGATTTGGGGCGCCAAAGATGTTCCAAGCCAACTTCCATTCCATGCTTCCTTCCTATATTCACGCAACGTAGTCAATCTTTTAACGCTCTTTACAAAGGCTGCTAAAGATGGCGAAGTTGTTGGATTTAATCTTGATTTTGAGGATGAAATTATTAATGGTGCCGCGGTAACACACGGTGGATCACGAAGAGGAGCCAAGTAAATGGAGCCGATGGCAATCGTTTCAATCTTTGTATTAGCGGTCTTCGTTGGTTTTGAAGTCGTTTCTAAAGTTTCCTCTACTTTGCACACACCACTTATGTCCGGTGCTAATGCAATCCATGGAGTTATCTTGGTCGGTGCAATCATCGTGGCCGATCACAGTTCAACAAACCTTGAACTAGGCCTAGCAGTTGCCGCAATTGTTCTAGCAACGATCAACATGGTCGGCGGTTTCGTCGTTACCGATCGAATGCTTGAAATGTTCAAAGGAAATAAAAAATGAGCCGCACGCTATATGACCTCGTAGGCCTTGCCGCTGGTGTGGCATTTATTCTTGCGCTCAAAGGTTTATCTCATCCAAAGACCGCTCGTCGCGGTAACTTGATTGGTGCCTTTGGCGCCACTTTGGCAACTTTGGTTGTCTTCTTCTACGCCAACCCAGGCTCATCACTTCCACTCAATAACTTGGGGTGGATTCTTGGCGCAATGGTCGTTGGTCTAGCTATTGGTGTTCCAGCAGCTCGCAAAGTTCAGATGACACAGATGCCTCAACTTGTTGCACTATTTAATGGTGTGGGCGGTGGCGCAGCTGCTTTGGTTGCAATCGTGGAATATCTCCACCTTGGACCTAAGGCAACTACTGCTGAAGTTATCTTCACGGTATTTACTGTCATAGTCGGATGTGTTTCATTTAGCGGATCGGTTATTACATTCTTGAAACTTCAAGAGTTAATGACTACTCGCCCAGTAATTTTCCCTGCTGGACGTTTCATTATTGCAGCTACTTTGGTCAGCGTTCTAGGTGTTGGAGTCTGGGTAGTTTCAGCTCTTGGCACTACACCGCTATTAGTTCTAGCTGCTTTGTCACTGCTATTTGGTGTTCTCTTTGTTCTACCTGTTGGTGGCGCAGATGTTCCAATTGTTATCTCACTCTTGAATGCATTCACTGGTTTAACCGTGGCCGCAAGTGGTTATGTACTTGATTCAGTTCTACTGATTATTGCGGGAACTTTGGTTGGAGCATCAGGAACTATCTTGACTCGCAAAATGGCCGAAGCTATGGGGCGTTCATTATTTGGAACTCTCTTCGGTGCATTTACTGCAAAGCCACAAGATGCAGCTGGATCTGGCGAAGAGCGCCCTGTTCGTTCAGGTTCACCTGATGACGTTGCAATCTTGCTTAACTATGCGCGTCGCGTAGTTATCGTTCCAGGATTTGGTTTAGCTGTTGCACAAGCACAGCACACTGTTCGCGAACTTGCAGACATGATGATTGCTAAAGGCATTGACGTTGCATATGGAATTCACCCAGTTGCAGGTCGTATGCCGGGACACATGAACGTTCTGCTTGCAGAAGCAAATGTTCCTTACGAACAACTTGCTGAAATGGATGAAGTTAATCCAACATTTGGTCAGACCGATGTGGCGATTGTCATTGGTGCAAACGACGTTGTTAATCCAGCGGCGCAGACATCACCAGGTTGCCCAATCTATGGAATGCCAATTTTGGAAGTTAACAATGCAGCAAACATCATCTTCTTAAAGCGTTCAATGCGTCCAGGTTTTGCTGGAATTGAGAATGAACTGCTTTATGATCCAAAGACGATGCTGTTGTTCGGTGATGCTAAAGCTTCACTTACAAAGGTTGTATCTGCACTTAAAGCTCTCTAGTTCTACTTTAAATAGGGGTCTCTTTCGAGGGGCCCCTATTTTTGTGTCCGGACAGATTGTCTTGTTAAGCAGTTCTTCGAAATCCAGGGCCACCTCATAGGAAAGACACTGAGCGCTGTTGGACGGTTAAGACAAAGATACGATTTCTTTCGAACTCTTAACTGCGAAAATCCCTGCATCTACGAACTCTTAACTTCGAAAGTTGGGCTTGCAGATTACGACTTGCTGGTAGTTGAAAGTTCAACTACCCTTTGGAATGTCGAAGGAGAGTTGAGATGCCCGCCGTAACCGTTGCCGATTTAACTGTATTGCCACGCGTTGGTGAAGCTCCTGGTGCCCGTGCGCGTTCGGTCAAAAGCATTACAACTGCGCCGCAAGGTTTTGAAGGTGAAGGTTTCCCTGTTCGCCGTGCATTTGCGGGTGTTGATTTAGCTGAACTTGATCCATTTATTCACTTAGATCAAATGGGTGAAGTTGAATATGCACCGGGTGAACCGAAGGGAACACCATGGCATCCACATCGTGGTTTCGAAACAGTCACTTACATAATCGATGGAATCTTTGATCACAAAGATAACAATGGTGGCGGTGGAACGATTTCTAATGGTGATACACAATGGATGACGGCAGGTGCTGGAATTCTTCACATTGAAACTCCCCCGGAGCATTTAGTCATGAGTGGTGGTTTGTTTCACGGTTTTCAACTTTGGGTAAATCTCCCTGCAGCTAAAAAGTGGTCTGCACCTGCTTACCAAGATGTTCGCGCAAAAGATGTTGCACTTCTTTCATCTAGCGATGGTGGATCACTGATTCGCGTTATTGCTGGTGAGGTTGATGGACATGCAGGCCCTGGAACAACTCAAACTCCAATTACTTTAATTCATGCAACTGTTGCTGCTGGTGCCGAACTTCGTTTGCCATGGCGCCGAGATTACAACGCACTTGTTTACACAATGGCCGGTCATGGTTTTGTTGGCAATGAAGAACGACCAGTTCATACAGGGCAATTAACTGTCTTTGGGGATGGAGACACGATTGTTGTTCGTGCTGCTAATCAGCAAGAGTCACGATCACCCGAGATGGAGCTATTTATTCTCGGTGGCCAACCAATTCAGGAACCAGTTGCGTGGATGGGGCCTTTTGTTATGAATACAAAGCGCGAAGTTCTGCAGGCATTTGAAGATTTCCAAAAAGGATTGCTCGGCACGATTCCAGCTATCTATAAGGACGATGCGAAGAAACCTTTGAATCGCAGTGGTGCAGGAACCAAACTTAGTGGGGATTCAAAAGTAGCCGATGCTCTGGCATCTGATGTATTGGATGTTCACGGAGCACCTACTGATTTACAAGAGAGTTAAGTAGACCCACTGACATTGTAGGAATCTCTATCAACAAGAATTACGGATAGGAGTTATTCCCATGATGAAATTCATCTATGTAATCGCGTCATTAAAAACATCATGTAAATCTATTGATTGGTAGTCGCCTACCTGTTAATAACTTTATTTCTGTCAGTGGCTATCGTAATAGTCGTCTTTATGACAAGCGCTAAGTTATTTGCCCTTCCGAGTGAAAACTTCGACGCCGATATTTCTTTGCATGTCCAAACCTTGCTAGCTACAACTCCCGGTATCGCTGCTTTGACAGCCCTAGTTCATATCGATCCTTTCACGCTCACACCCTCATCTCGCATAGATTTCTTATCTGCTTTAGAGCGCCAGACCGCTTGGCTACAAGCGATTATGCAGCGAGCAATCGTTGCAGTGGCGGGCAATGAATCAAGTAGCACCGACAAAATCTGGGATGGCGTAGATGAAGCAGAACGCGAAGATATTGCAGCGGCCTTGCGCCTCTCACCAAATACAGCGCAGATGCGAATCGATGTTGCGCGCACATTAGTTAATCATTTACCGAATACCTGTTCAGCTCTAGCAATGGGAGAAATTTCATCTGCACATGCAACAGTAATAGCTAAAGAGACTGCTGCTGCAATTCGTGATGGCTTGAGTGAATTTGCCATCTACCAGATTGAAGACAAGGCATTGAGTTTCGCCGAGTTTCATACGCCTGGGCAGGTCGCCAACAAAGTTCGAACAACTCTTGCGCAGTTAGCACCAGCCGAGTTCGAGGAAGTAGTCGATCGTGCCCGAGAGACACGTCGGGTTAGCTGCTACAACGATGCCGATGGGATGGCCACAGTAGTTGCAATATTGCCTGCTCAGGATGCACAAATCGTAATGAAATCTATCGAGGCTTATATTCTAAAAATGAATGTGAAGGATGCCCACACACATAGCGAAGCGGGCAGTTCTGTTGCGGGCAGTTCTGTTGCGGGCAGTTCTGTTGCGGGCAGTTCTGTCATACGCGCTGAAACCAACACCTGGTCTTTGCTTTCTGCAGATAACAAACGAGCAGATGCATTTACTGCCATTCTCTCAGCCGCACTTTCTGACTCGTTGGAAACAGTTAAGCCTCACCGGCGACCTGTAACAGTCAATGTAACTATTGACCTTCCAACTTTGTTGGGTTTAGCAGAAAATCCAGGCCAACTTTCTGGATATGGCGCAATTCCTGCATCGGTTGCACGTGAATTAGCTTCAGATGCAACATGGAAAAGATTCATTACCGATCCTCAAACTGGAAATCTCTTGGATTACGGTCGGGAAAAATATGAACCTTCCCAAGCACTAGTTGATTTCCTTTTGGCCCGAGATAGAACTTGTCGGTTCCCGGGATGCCGACAACCAGCAACGCGAAGCGATGTCGATCACGCCAAAAGTTGGGATTCAGGTGGTGAAACAAATCTCGAAAACCTTGGGCTTTTATGTAGACGTCACCATAGATTGAAAACCCATGGTCGATGGGCTCTGGTAAGTAATGAAGACGGCTCCTGCGAATGGACTTCCCCCCTTGGCAAGAAATATTTTGTCCCGTCTCGTCCGGTAAATGAAAGTATTTAACGAAGAGTTCCCCACCACGAGTGTGATTGCTGTGGTGCCACGAGTGTGATTGCTGTGGTGCCACGAGTGTGATTGCTGTGGTGCATACTTGCGAAATGATTTGGTGGCCTACAGAAGTTCCGACGCTTACACATGGTCTGATTACACTTCGTGCGCCGCAAGAAAGCGACATTCGCCAGATATTTGAAGGTGTTCAAGATCCAGTAATTCCAACCTTCACGCGAATCCCGTCAAGCTACTCAATGGCTAATGCCGAGTTTTTTGTACGTGAAAGATCACCCAATGCCTTTGCCACTCAAACCGAACTGCAGTTGGCACTTGAATATGGAAATGGAGATGATGCCAAGTTTGCTGGAGCATTTTCTTTTCATAGTATGGATTTACGCGAGCACGTTGCCGAAATCGGTTACTGGCTAACAGCTGCAATGCGTGGCAAGGGAATTGGTACAACGGCTACAAAGATGATGACCCAATATGGGTTTGAAACTATCGGCTTTGAACGAATTGAAGCTGTCGTAAATGTAGAAAACGAAGCATCTCGCAATCTCTTGCTTTCGGCTGGATATGCCCTTGAAGGTATTATGCGAAAGAAATCTCGTAAAGAGGATGGGGCTCAAAAGGATATGGCGCTTTACGCAGCAATTCGCGATGATTGGCAATGGGTATAGTCTGTTTCAGACCTATTTCGGAAGTTTTAGAGATTGAAGCGAAGAAGATAAGGAGATGTAGATGGGAAGTCTTGTTGTTCTAGTAACGATTCTCTTTGCAATCGCAATAATCTCAGGGCCAATTGCAATTGGAATTTCTAAAATCAAAACACAAACTCCGCTTGGATTGATGTTCAAGAGAATATTTCATGGCCTATTTATATTGATGGGAACAATGGTTGGCGGTCAGTGGATATTGATTCCTGGATTGCCGCTCTTCCCACGATTAGTTGGGTTTGGGTCAATAGCCCTTTGTTACATCGGCAGTCGAGACGAGTATTTTCCTCAGTTCCGAATTATTTCTATCATCGTAAAGAAAGTAAATTCACTTCTTGAACACAGAGGCTGGAAAACAATTCCCGTCCGTACGCCAATTGTTGAAAATAAACCCGCATTTGGACCAGTGGCTAAATGGAGAAATGGTGGCCGTAGTAATGGAAAAGACGGGCATGGGCCTGGCGGCCAGCATTAATCGAAGTACAAAAGAGCGCATATTCACTATTTTGAATTTCTTGAACACGTTAATAATCGTCCTAATATTTCACTAAAAGTGTTATCCACAGTTTGAAAGTCATCGGTTTCCCTCATCTTTACCTGACTAATCTGCGCAAATGAATACAAAAACTATTGAACTAGCAACTCCTCAATCACGAATTTATGCATTTCTCGCTGACATAGCTATCGGCACTCTTACTCTTGGAATCGGATGGTTAATTTGGTCGGTTTACGCTTGGGGTAAAGCCACGACCCCGGGACATCAACTTCTACACCACCAAATTGTTAATGTAGATACTAAGCAACCGCTTTCTTGGGAACAGATGGCAGCCCGCGAATTCCTATTTAAAGGAGCAATTGGGGGGATTCTTTCATCTCTTACTTATGGAATCTTTTCATTTGCTGATGCAGGATTGATGTTTCGTGAAGATCGTCGGGCAATACATGACTGGATGTGTTCATCAATCGTCATTCAAGAGTCTGAAAATTCCATCGGAAAAATACGCTTTTAGATACTCAATATCTGCGGGACTAAAAAGAAGGATCAAGTAAGTCAGAGGTCTAATAGTCAACAACTATAGAAATTAAATGAGTCGTGCAAGGTCTTACGCAAGTGCGTTAAACCTTTCACGACTCATTTGCTATTTAATCGTTGTGGAGGTGCCGGGAATCGAACCCGGGTCCTTCGGTGCAAAAACAGGGCTTCTACGGGCGTAGTGTGATTAACGCTTTCTCAGTCCCGAAGTTTCTCCACACGACTCTTCGACGAACTCAGTTGCAAAAATGTTCTCCGACGCTGTTTGCAACACCAGCGAAGTGAAAAGCCCTCTAGCGACGCTAGGTTCCAGGTCGAGAGCGGCACCTGGGCTAACGGCTTCGAAATGCTTATGCAGCGAGTTCGAAAGCTTGCTGATTAGTGTCAGCAGTTATTTTTT
>CAIJYZ010000007.1 GCA_903825015.1 uncultured Actinomycetes bacterium | reverse complement strand
GCATGCGTTAACCCGACCTCCTCTGGACTAAGACGGCCACGGCATTTCCGTGACAGGAGGGTTAATACTTTCTTGAACTGGCCGGGTGGCCTGAGCAAGAGGGTTAAGGGTACGGCTTAGAGGCCTCAAAGAGTAAATCGAACAGGGATCCCTGTGTATTTCCAGCCTGCAAAGCGCGTTTTATTAGGATGAAAATCAGGTAAAGAGTTGCCCCGATTCGGATCAAAGTGATGGCTGCATAGCCTCCCTGCTGTAGGCCAAAGTGGGCTCCGGTAAAAAGTGCAAGGTGTTGCCAGATAGCGACATGATACAAAGTTTCGGCAACTTGCCAGATCCAAAAAGCGTGGAGATCTTTCTTATTTGTCAGCGCAATAACGGCAAGAGGTGTTAACCATAAAACATATTGGGGCGAATACACCTTGCTGGCAACCATAACTATCGCTAAGACAATGAAGGCAACCGATGCAAGTGTTGGCGTATTTTGTAATTCAAAAAGAAGAATAACAAATGAAACCAAACCGATAAGAAGCAGTAGTGATGCCAAGTAATTTAAATTAGTAAGGCCAACACCCAATTGATTTAGTGCCAACCACAACGAACCCCAATCGGCCTGGCGATCCAAATTAAGTTTATAGAAACGCCACCAACCAGTTGGGGTAGTTAAAATAAATGGAATATTAATTGCCAACCAGATAATAATTGTTGATGCGCCATACTTGAACATCTCTTTGATTTGATTTTGACGCCACAAAATAAAGAGAATGGGAAGAAGCAAAAATACTGGCAAGAATTTTGTTGAGATTGAAATTGCAAGTGCGATAGAACTATATAAATATGCTTTTCGATCAAACCAATAAATCGCTGCCAGCATTGAAACTATCGCCCATAGATCCCAATTGATGTAGAGCGATGCAATCATCGCCGGTGCTACTGCAACTAAATAGGCAAACTCAGGTCTAATCCTTCTCACTAATAAAACAACAAATATAAATAAGAAAGCTAGTAGAAATGCATTGAAATTAAAGTATGAAATTGGGGAGTGCGCAACAAATGATGTTGCATACATAACAAGTCCGGTAATTACTGGGTATTCAACAGCGTTGGTATTACTTGAATATGGCCACTTGTTGTCAACCATTCCTCTTTCACCAAAAAGTGATGGTAAATCGCTGTAACAAGCGTGAACGTATTGATCGGGAGTAGCCCAGGTAGTAGCTTCGCAATGTGAAAACTTGGTAAATGAAATTAGTGCGGCCAGCAAAGCCAATGCCAGTAATACTTTAAAGCGCATCTGCTCTATGGGTTTCGGTGTTGAACACCACCAGAGGACATAACTATTGGATCAAGTCCACCAATATTTGATGGTGCAGGAAAATCCATTACTGGTTGGCCCTTAAGTGCACCTTTCATAAAGGCTGTCCAAATCTTGGCTGGGAAAGTTCCACCAGTCACGGAGTTAAGTCCACCAATTCCATTAAGGGATTCTGATGCGCTGTCGCGGAAGAGCGCAACCGATGCTGCTAGTTGTGGCGTGTAAGCACTAAACCAAGCAGATGCATTTGACTGCGATGTTCCAGTCTTGCCTGCAGCAGGTCGGCCCAAAGCAAGAGCAGCAGCACCTGTTCCACCCGTAACTACACCTTTTAACGCATACGTTAAATCGGCCATTACTTCTTTACTAAAGACTTCTTGTGTTTCTTGCTTTGCTTCATACAAAACGCCTTTATTGGAACCGATTACTTGGGCTACTAAATATGGCTTTGATTTGATTCCTTGAGCTGCAAATGTTGCATAAGCGTTAGCAACATCGATGACGTGAGGGCTAGCAACACCTAGTACTACTGAAGGTGTTGGCATCATTGCAACGGACTCTGGAATTCCAGCACGGCGTGCAACATCTACAACTGCAGTTGGGCCGACTTTGATTCCGAGTGGAACAAAGACGGTGTTGACTGAGTGCTTTGTCGCATACATCAAATCGATTTGGCCCCAACCTTCGTTACCGTAGTTTGATACTTCATAAGGTTTTCCTGCATCGTCAAATACTTGGGGTGAATCGCCGTTCCACATTGAAGTTAGAGGAATTCCCTGTTCAAGAGCTGCCACAATCGCAAATGGTTTAAAAGTAGAACCAGCTAAAGCAATTGATTGTGTTGCATCACTTAACTGACGCGCTAAATAGTCGCGACCGCCATATAGCGCAACGATTTCACCAGTTCCAGGGCGAATTGCAACTAAGCCGACGTGCAGGTTATCTGGTGCTTTAGATGGATAAAATTTATTTACAGCATCGACCGCTGATTGCTGCGCCTTTTGGTCAAGTGTTGTCTTAATGACAAGACCACCAACTAATAATTGATCTTGGCTAAAACCAAGTTTTGCTAACTCTTTTTGTACGGCTTCAATGATGTGGCCTTTAGGACCACTTAGTTGACCTGATGTCGCGCGAGGTGCAACGGTTGGAAACTTCATCTTTGCTGCATCGGCTTTATTTAGCCAACCAGCATCAATCATTCCCTTTTTTACATATTCAAAACGGCCCTTGAGTCTCTCAAGATTTCCTTTTTTAAATGCTGGATCATAAAGACCAGGAGATCGAAGGATCGATGCAATTACTGCGGCTTGGGCATTTGTTAACTGGTCAACGTTTCGGTTGAAATACTGTTGTGATGCCGTCATTACACCGTACGAACCACGGCCAAAGTAAATTGTATTTAAGTAGCTCTCAAAGATTTGATCTTTAGAAAGTTGATTCTCTAACTTAATAGAAATGACTAACTCTTTAATCTTTCTTTGAATCGTTCGACTTGGCGTTAGAAATGCGGTCTTGGCATATTGCTGAGTGATGGTTGAGCCACCTTGTAATGACCCACCTTTTAGGTTATTAAGTACTGCACGCAATATTCCAGTAACTGAAAATGCCCGGTTGGAATAAAAGCCGCGATCTTCCGCCGCTAAGACTGCATGACGAACATTGAGTGGAATTTTTGCTAGGGGAACAATTTGGCGATTTTGAGTTCCAACGCGACCAATTTCTTGACCATTTGAATATTGAATAATCGTTGACTGTGAATTTACATAGGCATTTGCATCAGGGATATTGACTGTGAAATAAGCCAGCGCGAATAGAACCGATCCTGCAATAAAGCCAAAGCCAGCTAGAAAGATGGCTGATCGGATTAGGAACTTACGCATTTCGTAAGGCTACCGTGTGGCGTAATCCTCGTCCTCCAAGGTGCGTACCTTGCGAGGCGCCTTTCGCTCGCGGCCATCGCCCAAAACAAAGGATGCACACAGGTGATTCCATGAGCAGCCTCTACATACTTCGACGATATAGACGCGGAATTCTCCAAACTCGCTTTCCATCTCAGTCAACTCTTTTACATTCTTAATGCGACCTGAGTATTGACCTAACTGTTCGCCAAATGCATAGCGGAGTTCAACGAGTTCACTTTTCTTACAAACTGGGCAATTTCGCGTAACTTTCTCGCCATGCCATTTTGCAGCCCTAATTAAGTAAGGATCAGCATCGCAGGCATCTACTACACCGCGAAACAGGGCCATTAATGTGGCGCGTTTATCGAGTGAATAATCGATGTACGAACGTTGAGATTTCATTGGAACAAAGAATAATCCTTATTGAGCCAGTACGCTCTTCATTATGGGTTTCCTTGCTTTGCTGCGGCATCCAAGGTTTTCGCGTTTACTTGCTATTCGCTGGACAGGCCAAGCCGTTGATGGAATCTTCCAGAGCGCGCTGGCTTCTTTCGTACTTTTTTCCCCTGAACGCCAAGCCAATGCGTTAAGTGCTGCGATTGGTTTTGCAGTGGTTCTCTTACCGTATTCAATTGTTGGCCCTTTTGTTGGAACAATTCTTGATCGTGTTTCACGCCAGCGTGCTTTGTTTATTGCAAATCTTGCGCGAAGCGCAAATCTATTACTGGTGGCGCTTTTTATTTTTAGTGGAACGACTGGTCTTGAATTAACAACCGTTGTTTTAATAGCTTTTGGTATCAATCGCCTCATATTGGCTGCCCTTTCTGCGGGTCTGCCATTACTAATTGATTCCCAGTCATTGATAACTGCTAATGCGATGGCTGTTACTGGTGGTTCAGTTTTGGTGGTTATTGGCGGTGGGATTGGTGTTGGAGTCCGCGCAATCATTGATTCATTAGCCATAGCAAATCACGCCGATGCGTTGTTGATTCTTATCGCCAGTGGGGGCTATTTTGCTGCGGCCTTATTGAGCACTCGGTTAAAGAAATATGAAATTGGTCCAATGCAGCATGAGATTAAAGCAGCTGGTTTTACTCAAGGGTTAACTGAAATGCGTGAAGGTTTTCATTTCCTTCGTATCCACTCGGATGCAGCGCGCGGAATTTTCGCTACCGCAGTTCATCGCGGGGGATTAACAGCACTTACTTTGACCGCTCTTTTACTTGAGCGAAATACTTTCAACGATCCAAATCTTCCAGAGCAAGGCCTAAAGAACTTCGGTTTTGCACTTTCGTTTGCGGGGGTCGGTGTATTTCTAGGTGCATTCCTTGCCCCTTATGGTGTTTCTAACTTTGGCCGACATCGTTGGATGCGTTTTGCAATATTTACAAGTTCGGTCTGCCCATTGGTATTAGCTGCGTCTCAGACACAGGTCACGCTCATTTTGACCGCATTTCTTGTTTCGTTCTTCGGGCAGAATTTGAAAGTTACAAATGATGCACTCGTCCAATCAAAAATTGATGACTACTTTCGAGGTCGCGTCTTTGCTGTTTACGATGTTGTAGTAAATGCCGCAATTGTTTCAGGCGGATTAATCGCGGCCATCCTCTTACCAAAGTCAGGCTTGGGGGCCACAGTTCCATTATGTGTTAGTGCCGCTTATTTACTAGTTGGTGTGCGTTTACTTCGTGCTTCGGTTTTTCCACCAGTTAAGTAATTCTTCAGTAGCTCGCTCTTGCCCGATTTGACCTTGCTCAAGACGAAGCTCCATAAGAAAATCCATGGCTGCCCCGACATCTCGAGATGGTTTTATATTAAGTAGCTGCATAACTTGCTGACCATCTAAATCTGGACGAATCTTAGAAAGCTCTTCTTCTTCCATTAATACAGCAATACGAGTTTCAAGTGAATCATAAATAGAAGCTAAGCGGGCTGCTTTGTTTCTATTTCGAGTTGTGCAGTCCGCACGGGTTAATACGTGTAAATGAGTGAGTAAATCACCTGCATCTCGCACATAACGACGTACAGCAGAATCAGTCCATTCGCCATCGCCATAACCATGAAAACGAAGATGCAAAGTTGTTAAAAGTTCAACGGCTTCAACAGTGTGACTATCAAATCGCAGTTCCGTTAAACGTTTCTTGGCTAAACGTGCACCTACTACTTCATGGTGATGAAATGAGACTCCGCCACCTTCGATAAACGCGCGAGTTTTCGGTTTACCGATGTCATGAAGTAGCGCTGCAAGGCGGATCACAAGGTTGGGTCCACCTAAACGATCCTCATGTTCAATAGCTTGTTCGAGCACTGTAATTGAATGTTCGTACACATCTTTATGGTGATGATGCTCATCTACTTCTAAACGAAGTTTTGGTATTTCTGGCAAAATTAAATCGGCAAGGCCTGTGTCTACTAAAAGCGTGATTCCTTTGCGCGGGTTGTTAGACATTAAAATCTTTGTGAACTCATCGCGCACGCGTTCTGCAGAAATAATTGTAATTCGGTGCGCTAGCTCTTTCATTGTTGCCAAAACATCTAAATCAATTTCGAAATCTAACTGGCTTGCAAATCGAGCTGCTCGCATCATTCGTAGTGGGTCGTCATTAAATGAATCACTTGGTGCACCTGGCGTACATAAAGTTCGCTGTGCTAAATCTCGTAAGCCATTAAATGGATCAATGAACTCGGGTGTATCTGTTGTTAATTCAAGGGCCATTGCATTAACTGTAAAATCACGGCGTGACAAATCACCGTTGATATCTTTTCCATATTCAACTGAAGGTTTGCGTGATTCTGGGTCGTAATGTTCAGTTCGGTAAGTAGTTACTTCAACAGTTGTGTCGCCACGTTTTCCGGCAACTGTTCCGAAAGCAATTCCTGTGTCCCAAACATTATCTGCCCACTCATTTAAAATCTTTTTCGTTTCCAGTGGCAAAGCATTGGTTGTGAAATCTAAATCATTTCCAAGTCTGCCCAGAATTGCATCGCGCACGGGGCCACCAACCAATGCCAAAGTGAAGCCTTTGGCTTTAAATGATTGCGCCAAAGAGCTAGCCAGTGGTGCGCGCTCAATGAGGGAGGCGATGGCTAATTCAACTGCGGGGTGTGGTCTCACAATAAGTAAGGTTAGAGCAGTAGCCTTGCCCCATGATCCCGGCACCTGGTGCGGGCAGCGAAGGCACGAAAAAGAAGCGGAAGCGTAAGCGCCCCGCCAACCGCGGCCCCCAAACTCCAAACACTTCACCGAACCCAAAATCAAAACGCCCGTACGCCAAACGTGTTGATGAAGTGAGCGCCGGAGGGTTAGTTATTGATCAAAGCGGCACTCAAGGCTTACTTATTGGGCGCATTGATCATAAAGATGCAACCGGAAAGCGCGTTCTCTGGTCCTTACCCAAAGGGCACATAGAAGAGGGTGAGACTCCTGAGCAAGCTGCGATTCGCGAAGTCGCAGAAGAGACAGGAATTACCTCTTCAATTACTAAATCCTTGGGTGTTATTGATTTTTGGTTTATGGCGGGTGGAAAACGGATTCATAAAACCGTTCATCATTATATTTTTGTCGAAGTTAGTGGTGTTTTAACTCCACAAGTTACTGAAGTAGATGAAGTTTCATGGTTTCCACTCAATGAAATCGTAGATCGGCTTGCTTACCCAGATGAAAAGAAGCTGATTGCCCGAAGCGGTGAGTTAGAGAAATGAAAAAGTTAATCGTGTTTTTCTTTACATTCGCTTTTATTCTTGCCCCATTAACTCCGGTGCATGCTGATCCAACAATTGTTCGTATTGTTAGCCAATCTCACCAAACTTTCACTGGTGAATTTCGCAATGACGACTTAGCCCAAGAGTTAACACCGTCAGGAAAATTGGGCCAGCTCGTTTATGTCCCTGTTTCTAAATCGAAGATCTGGGTAATCGATCCGGCATTAATCGATGAAGTTGCGACTATGACGGGAGATTACAAGTTAGCAACTGGTGCTAAAGCTATTGGCTCAATGATTGCTTTCAATTGGTTGGATCAGTTGCAGAAAGTTTCTAAAGGTAACGATGTTATTGCACTTGCCTATGGCAACCCTGATGTCGGATTAGCAAAATCTTTAGCTCCCAGTGAGTTGAAGATGTATTACGCATTTGGAAAATCGCAGCTGCAACTTGCATTGATGCGAATTGTTCGTAGTGAGCCAACCGCCGGCTGGAGCACGGGGAAATCCAATATAAGTGCTCCATTACGAAAGAATTACAGCGATAACCGCAAAGCCCTGACTCGACTATCTCGTGTTGTCGATAGTTACGATCTCATGATGATGCGCCTACGGTTGAGCCGACTCTTGTCACCATCCTTAGATAAGGATGCGCGCGAGTATTTTTCCTACAGCGCAAAGGCTGCAGTTGATGCAGAGGTGCATAAGCTGCGCGTCAACTCAGGTAAATACCAAGTAACAACCGAGTCGGCGAAACTTCCAGTTACGATTATTAATCAATTTCCGGTTGCAGTTGTCGTTGATGTTGCCATGGTTCCAATGAACTCACGTGTAGTTGTTGAGAGTTTTACAGGTGTAACAATCCCTGCAAACTCTAAAAAACAGTTAGAGCTTAAATTAGATGTAATTGCTCCGGGTGAGACAACAATCTTTGCCCAAATTACCGACTCCAAAGGGGTCGATATCGTTTCACCGTCGATTTTGCAGATTCATTCCACGGTCATTGATAAGCGTGTGACCTGGTTTACCACCGGTTCGGCCATACTTCTCTTATTGGCTGCAGTTGCCCAAAGTGTCCGTCGCGTGCGAAAGGGGCGCAAAAGTGAAATCTAATGAGTTATTCCGTGCCTCTGGAATCATGGCGCTTGGCACAATCATTTCCCGCATTACCGGCTTTATTCGTGGGATTTTAATTGTCGCTGTTCTTGGCACTGCATTGCTTGCCGACACATACAACGTTGCAAACACAATGCCTAATATTTTGTACAACTTACTTGTTGGTGGAGCTTTAACTGCGATTTTTATTCCGCAATTGGTTCGTTCATTTGATCACGAAGACGGTGGCGATGGTTTTGCATCACGGTTAATTACAACGATTTCAATAATCTTATTTGCCCTTGTCGCACTAGGAATGTTTTTTGCACCAGCGTTAGTGCGCCTCTACGCACCAGAATTCTTTACTAGTGGATTCGAAGTTGATAAAGAGATTGCAATTGCATTTACTCGTTACTGCTTGCCACAGATCTTTTTCTTAGGTTTATTTACAATGTTGGGCCAAGTGGCAAATGCTCGCGGCTCATTTGCACCTCTTATGTGGGCACCGATAGCTAATAACATTGTGGGAATAGCTCTTTTCGGCTCATTCCTGGTCTTTTCTCCCGCAGTAACAATCGACAAGATTTCGACGCTGCAAGTGCAGATCCTTGGGTGGGGAACCACATTAAGTGTTGTTGTTCAAGCTTTAGTTTTAGTTCCAGTAATTCGAAAACTAGGGATTAAATTACGCCCGCAATGGGGTTTATCTGGGCTTGGAAAATCATTTGGATTAGCGGGTTGGACTCTCCTCTATGTTTTGATTTCACAGCTGGGATATTTAGTCACAGTTAACGTCGCAACCAGCGCTGCTGTGCGAAGTGCTAAAGAAGGAATTACCCGTGGTGTTGGTTATACGCCTTATACGTATGCATATTTTGTAATGCTATTGCCGTATTCGATTGTGACGATTTCTATTATTACCGCAATCTTGCCGCATATCTCCCGTTTGGCATTGGAAAAGAAAGCCTCAGAAGTTCGTGAACAGTTAATCAAGGCGATTAGGTTGGTTGGTGTAATTACTATCCCTAGCGCAGTTGCTTTTCTATTTTTTGGTCCGCTTATTACATCGGTAATATTTGTTGGAATCCCTATAGAGGATTCGCGATATATCGGTTATGTCTTGTCAGCTCTTAGTTTTGGTTTAGTTGCTTTCTCAATTAACTTAATACTCATACGTGGATTTAACGCCTTCGAAGATACAAAAACTCAGGTAGTCTCAATCTTTATTATTAATGTTGTCGCAGTTGCGCTTTCTTATGTTTCACTCTTTATCTTGCGCAATCAATGGGTAACTGTCGGTTTAGGTATCGCTTTCTCGGTCTCATATTTAGTTGGTTTAATGGTGACCTTGTCACTGCTTAAGAAACATACCGGTCTCATTTCACTTAAAGATTTCGGCCCACAACATCTGCGCTT
Organism: uncultured Actinomycetes bacterium; assembly: GCA_903825015.1. Lineage (GTDB taxonomy): Bacteria > Actinomycetota > Actinomycetes > Nanopelagicales > Nanopelagicaceae > Planktophila. The sequence continues at coordinate 17,964 of CAIJYZ010000007.1, read as the reverse complement.
ATTCGGTGCAGCAGTTGCGGTCATGTTGCCTTTATTTGCGTTAACTCAATATTTAGATTGGGTTGGCGTTGAGTTAAGCAAAATCGCTCGGTTGGGTGAGTTGATTGTCGTTATGGGAGCTTCGATTGTTGGGTATCTCCTGGCAGGAAAGGCGGCAGATGTTGAAGAAGTCACAATGATTCGACACCTTAAGAACTCAGTAATGCGCCGTCCTGCCGTCGAGGAATAAAGAAGATAAGTTACGGGTTCTAGGGAGCAACTATGAGTGAAAATAGCGAAGTTAGAGAAGTAGTAATCGTTGGATCGGGTCCAGCTGGATACACGGCTGCGATTTATGCTTCTCGCGCGCAGTTGAACCCGATTATCTATGAGGGCTCTGTTACTGCTGGTGGCGCACTCATGAACACAACTGAGGTTGAAAATTTTCCGGGCTTTGTTGATGCTGTCATGGGTCCTGATTTGATGGACAACATGCGTAAGCAAGCAAAACGTTTTGGTGCAGAGCTTATAACTGATGACATTGTTGAAATGGATTTATCTGGTGAAATTAAAGTACTAAAAGATGGATCCGGAAATACCGTTAAAGCCAAGGCTGTAATTCTTGCAACAGGAAGTGCTTATCGAGAAATCGGATTAGAAAACGAAAAGCGTTTATCTGGCCATGGAGTTTCATGGTGTGCAACGTGTGATGGTTTCTTTTTCCGCGGCCAGACAATCGCTGTTGTTGGTGGAGGCGATTCGGCGGTTGAAGAAGCCACTTTCTTAACTCGTTTTGCTGACAAAGTAATTTTGATCCACCGTCGCGATTCATTGCGTGCATCAAAAATTATGGCTGAACGCGCGGCATCAAATCCAAAGATTGAAATACTATGGAACTCTGAAGTAATTGATGTACTTGGCGCTGACAAGGTTTCTGGATTGAAAATCAAAAATACTCTTGATGGTTCCGAATCTACTCTTGATGTAACTGGTTTGTTTGTTGCTATTGGACATATTCCTCGCAGCGAACTCCTTGTTGGAAAAATTGATCTTGATGATGAGGGATACATAAAGGTCGAAGGTCGCTCAACTCGAACGAGTGTTAAAGGTGTCTTTGCTTGTGGCGACGTTGTAGATCACACCTATCGCCAGGCAATCACTGCAGCGGGCTCTGGTTGCGCCGCCGCGCTTGACGCAGAGAAATTCCTCTCTGGCCACTAAAGTTCTCAACTACCCAATAGATATCAAGGAGTAAATAATGGCTACGAGCAAAGTAACTACGGCAACTTTTGATGCCGAAGTTTTAAAGAGCAGCACACCTGTTTTGGTTGATTTCTGGGCTGAATGGTGTGGTCCATGCCGTGCTGTAGGTCCTATTCTTGAAGAGATTTCAAATGAATACGGCTCTAAATTGAAAATCGTAAAACTCAACACTGATGAAGAGTCAGCGATTGCAATTAAGTATGGAATTACTTCTATTCCAACTATGAATGTGTATGTCAACGGTGAAGTTGTAAAGACAATTGTCGGTGCTAAACCAAAGCCTGCGATGTTGAAAGAACTCGAAAGCTTTATCTCCTAAATTAAAATGTCTGAGCTCTCTGAATCCGAGATCCGTTCATTTCAGCAAGCCCGTGGCTTAAGTGTCACAGGGCTTGTTGATGAGGTCACGGCCCGCGCATTAGAGGAAGCTCGTTGGAAACTCGGAGATCGTTCACTTAATCTGCAGGAAGCGTTATTGATGCGCGGCGATGATGTTGCTGCATTGCAGTCGCGCTTAGTTGAGATGGGTTTTGATTGCGGGCGAGTAGATGGCATTTACGGTTCGCGAACTGAATTAGCAGTTAAGGATTTCCAAAAATCAGTAGGTGTCACTGTCGATGGAAAATGCGGGCCAGCAACAATAATCGCTCTCATCCGATTAACTAAAATAGTTTCTGGTGGAGCACCTGCCGCGATGCGCGAAAGTGCAACACAGAGAAATCGTGGACCAGCTCTTGCTAATAAGACAATTGTTCTAAACCCTGATGGTGATGACCAACTTGTTTACGATGTTGCTGTTCGCACAGAAGGTCGATTACTTGCATTAGGCGCTTCGGTTTTCTTGACTCGAGGAGCGACAAATAATCCAAGTGAAAGTGAGAGAATTGCTTTTACAAATAACAGCAACGCCGATTTAATGATTTCACTTCATGAAGATAGTTATAAGAATGAAAACGCGCATGGTGCTGCAACATACTTTTACGGCAGCGATGCTCACGGTGTTCATTCAATCGTGGGAGAGCGTTTTGCATCCTTAGTGCAGCGCGAAATCTGTGCTCGTACGGACTTTGCTAACTGTCGTACACATGCAATGACATGGGATTTGCTTCGATTAACAACGGCGCCAGCGGTCCGAATCGACCTGGGCTACAAAACTAACTCTGGTGACATCGGACGTATGTCCCGCCCAGATTTTCGAGATGTAATTGCTGAGGCGCTAGTAATCGCCATTCAACGGCTCTATCTGGCTGCTGAAGATGATGCAAAGACTGGAACTTTACGGATTGCCGATCTTCGCAAGGCTGGTATCCGGCGCTAATTAGTGCTCAGGGTTTGGTTGTCATATGGGAGACTTAGAGCATGTCTGATATCGAGCCGCGTTTTGCTACAGGTGCACCTCAAAATCTAGAGGAGCGCTTTGCTGGACGTGCCGCGCACATGAAGCCCAGCGAGATCCGTTCTCTCTTTGCTGTTGCCTCACGCCCTGAAATCGTTTCTTTAGCTGGTGGAATGCCAAATCTTTCAGCTCTACCTATGGGGATGATGGCCGATGTAGTTCAAAAACTAGTTTTGACCAATGGTGCTGAGGCGCTTCAGTACGGCAGTGGGCAGGGCCATCCAAAACTGCGTGAGCAAATTTGCGAGGTTATGGCCCTTGAAGGTATTCGAGCTAATCCAGACGATGTTTTAGTTACAACAGGTTCGCAGCAAGCTTTGGATTTAATCTCTCGAATCTTTATTGATCCAGGTGATGTTGTTTTGGCAGAAGCGCCTTCCTATGTTGGCGCACTTGGTACTTTCCATCAGTACGAAGCAAAAGTGGTCCACGTAGAGACCGATGATTTGGGATTAGTTCCAGATGCGCTTCGTACTGCCATTAAGAGTGTGCGTGCATCTGGGCGCCATATTAAGTTTTTATACATAATTCCTAACTATCAAAATCCATCAGGTGTGCTACTTCCTGCGGATCGCCGCACAGAGATTTTGAATATCTGTCGCACTGAAGGCATTTTTGTTGTTGAAGATAATCCATATGGACTTCTTGGCTTTGATAAGCCATCACCTAATGCGATGCGTGCTGAGGATTCGGAAAATGTTATTTATCTCGGTTCTTTTTCAAAGACGATTGCTCCCGGGCTTCGTGTGGGTTGGACATTAGTTCCGCCATCATTGAAAGAAAAATTAATTATCGCAAGTGAATCATCGATCTTGTGTCCATCAAATTTTACGCAGCTCACAATCTCTAGTTACTTAGCTGACCAACCATGGCGCGATCAGATTGCATCATTTTGCGATCTCTATAAGGTCCGTCGGGATGCAATGTTGGAATCTTTGGATGAGTATTTCCCAGCGGCAGCTAAATGGACAAGGCCTGGTGGTGGTTTCTATGTGTGGGTTACTTTGCCACCTGAAATTGATACAAAGGCTTTAATGCCTAAGGCTATTGTTGCCAAGGTGGCCTATGTTCCAGGTACTGCTTTTTATGCCGATGGTTTTGGTTCGTGGTCTATGCGCCTGTCTTATTGTTATCCGACACCGGAACGTATCCGCGAAGGAGTAAAAGCTTTAGGTGGAGTTATAAAAACTGAGATGTCGCGTAGAGGAAGTAACCAACTAAATTAATTATTGATTGCTTTCGCAATCCGCTTTAAGTCTTCAGCACCAGCAAATTCAATAACAATTGTTCCTTTATTTACACTGCCTTGAATTGAAACGCGTGTATCAAGTGCATCTCCAATTCCATCGGCAATCTCTGCTAACTCTGGGCTGGCAGATTTTGTCGCTTTTAATTTTTTATTACTTTTTCTTTTTGGTGCTCCAGTAGAAATAATTTCTTCTGTTGCACGAACACTCAATCCTTCTGCAACGATTCTTGTTGCCAGCTTTTCAATCTCTAGTGAATCACTTAGTCCCAGTAGTGCCCGTGCGTGGCCTGCAGTAATTACACCTGAGACCAATTTTTGTTGTACCGATGTTGGTAAATTCATTAAACGAATCGTGTTGGAAATTAATGGTCGTGATCTCCCAAGTTTTGCAGCAAGTTCATCATGAGTGCAGTTGAAGTCAGTTAGTAATTGTGAGTATGCAGCGCCCTCTTCAAGGGCATTAAGTTGGCTGCGGTGAATGTTTTCAATTAAGGCTTCGCGCAATAGTTCGTTGTCTGGTGTCTGCCGAATAATTACAGGAATTGTTTTTAGGCCTGCTGCCTTGGCGGCACGGAATCGACGTTCACCCATAATTAATTCATATGTGCCGTTATTTTTTGCACGAACAACTGGTGGTTGTAAAATGCCAATCTCTTTAATCGATGCAGTTAATTCATTTAGCGCTTCAACATCAAAATGTTGGCGTGGTTGGCGTGGATTTGGTACGACTAAATTAATATCAACTTCGTTCTGTGTTGCAACTTCTTGGCCGGCTACTGTTAATGATGTTGGTATCAGCGCGTCCAAATTTGTTCCAAGTCCTCCACGTCGTGCCATTATGCAATCTCGCCTTCACGCTTGTAATTAATTGAAACAACATTGGAATCAAATGGTTTTCCGCGCTCTGCTAACTCACGAGCTACAGACATATAGGCAATTGCACCTGGTGATGATGCGTCATAAGTCATGACTGTTTGGTTAAAACCTGGAGCTTCAGAAACTCGAACGGCTCGAGGGATTGGAATATCGATTAATTCATTTGGATAATGTTTGCGAATTTCATCTGCGACATCATTTGCAAGACGTGTACGGCCATCGAACATTGTTAGAACAAACGTAGAAAGCTTGAGTGAAGAGTTCAATCTTTTCTTAACCAGATCGTAAGTTTTTAAAAGTTGAGACAATCCTTCGAGTGCGTAGTATTCACATTGAATTGGAATCAACATCTCTTTGGCCGCAGTTAATGCATTGATTGTTAATAAACCTAAAGATGGTGGGCAATCAATGAAGATGTAATCAAGCGGTTCGCCAGAATTTATCCGCTCGGTTGCTAGCTCATCGATCGCATCTTTTAACCGCATCTCGCGGGCGACCATGGGTACTAATTCGATTTCAGCTTGAGCTAGCGAAGTATTTGATGAAACACATTCAAGGGATGGGAAGCCTTTAACTTTTTGAATCGCTTGCGCCATGGATAAATCACCCATTAAAACCTCGTAGATTCCAGGGTTTTCAAGGTGTTCTACTCCAAATGCAGTGGAGGCATTTCCTTGTGGGTCAAGATCGATTACAGCGACCCTCAAGCCACCCATAGCTAGGGCAGCGGCCAAGTTGACGGTGGTGGTGGTCTTTCCGACTCCGCCTTTTTGATTAGCAACGGTGATGATTCGCAAAGATGCTGGTTTAGCCATCGCCTCTTTTAGGCGGCGAACGCCAATTACTGGTTTGGTTTCACGTGAATCATCCACGGGCGCTAGTTAAGCACCTTTACGTACCTCCACGATACGTCCAAGCTCAATTCCCTCCAGGTTAACCTCATGGAGTATCGCCTTGGGCACTGACTTCATCTCTTCTTCTGCCGATTTACCCTTAATTGCCATTAAAGAGCCGCCTGTTTTGAGTAGATGCCAACTCATTTTCTTTAGCTTTTCCAGAGGGGCAACGGCGCGGGCAGTTACATAATGGGCTGTTGTGCGAACATCTTGGGCCTGTCCGCGGATGACCTCAATATCAAGGCCAGAAACAGCCTCTCTTAAAAATTCTACGCGCCTTTCCAGCGGTTCAATCAATGTGACATGCAGATCGGGTCGGGCTAAAGCGATCACTATTCCAGGAAGTCCTGCCCCTGAGCCGATATCAAAGACGATTGAGCCCTCTTTAAGCAGGGTAGTCACAGGTAGGCAGTTAAAAATATGGCGATCCCAAATGCGATCAGCCTCGCGTGGGCCGATTAACCCACGCTCAATTCCGGCGCTTTCTAAGAACTCGGCATAAGCACGAATCCGCTCAATATCTGGGAAGTGCCGTTCAATCAGGGTTTCACGTGAAACCTGCATTTATGCTGGATAAATGACGACGTAGCGGTTTGGATCTTCTCCATCGGATTCGCTACTTAGGCCTAGCTCTTGAATTGTGTCGTGAATGATTTTTCGCTCAAACGCGTTCATAGGTGCGAGTTTGATTGAGTTGCCGGTGGATTTGGCCTCTTCAGCCATCTCACCCGCTAATTTTGTTAACTCTTTGCGGCGGTTGGCACGGAAGTTGTCGATATCGAGCATGAGGCGTGAGCGATCCCCGGTTGCTGTTTGGACAGCTAGGCGTGTGAGCTCTTGAATTGCATCGAGAACTTCGCCATCACGGCCCACGAGGTGATTGAGCTTTCCACCCACGATTGCTAGCGAGGCGCGATCGTTTTCTACGTCAATATCGATGTCACCATCAAGATCGGCGATATCTAGTAGCGCCTCTAGGTAGTCAGCGGCGATATCGCCCTCTTCCTCAAGTTTTGCTACACCTTTCACTGGCTTTACTGCTGCATCTTCTACTGCTACCTCAGCTGCCTTTTCTACAACTTCTGCTTTTGCCTTTGCCATTTTGCTCTCCCAGTCGGGTTTGTTGTGAATTAAACCTATTTGTCCTATTTTGTCCTATTTCTTCTTTTTCTTCTTCTTTGGTTGATTTCGTTGCCCACTAGTTGAATCTCCTTGGGAGGCCTCATCTCCTGTTGGGGCCACATCTATTGCTTCCCCTGGAACTACGCCGCCCTCTTTATGGGCACGCTTTTTTTGTAGCTCTTCATAGGCAGGAGATCCTGGTGTTGGGTTTCGCTTAATGACATAGAACTGTTGTCCCCATGTCCAAAGATTTGTTGTTGACCAATAAATCAAAACACCGATTGGAAAGTTAACTCCTGAAATTGCAAAGATTAATGGGAATGCATACAACATAATTTTTTGCTGTTGCAACATCATGTTATTGCTTGAATCCATCTTTGGCATTCCCTTTGTCATCAACTGACGCTGGGTTGTAAATGTTGTTAAAGACATTAATGCAATCAAACAAACCGTAACAATTTTTACAGTGGTGATATTTGTTCCAAGGAATGTATCTGAAATAGGTGCGCCGAAGAACTTGGCATTGGCTGCACTTACAACATCTTCTTGAGTTAGAACACCATGCTTAACTGGAGGATTCTTTCCAATTCCATTTAGAACAGTAAAGAGAGCAAAAAAGATCGGTGCTTGGGCAAGGATTGGAAAACATGATGCGAGTGGATTTGTCTTATGCTCTTTGTATAACTTCATCATTTCTTCGGATTGCTTTTGCCGATCGTCTTTGTACTTCTTTTGAATCTCCTTCATGTGTGGTTGAAGGGCGGTTAATGCGCGCTGACTTTTAATCTGCTTTACAAAAAGTGGAACTAAAATAATACGGATGATGATTACAAGACCCACGATCGACAGTGACCATGACACACCACTGTCTTTGCCAAAGGCTGGAGAAAGTAAATCGTGGATAGTTGTAATTACCCAAGAAACCGCGATATATAAGGGTTTTAGGATAGTTCCCATAGATCAAACACCAACCTTCTCTTTTGGAACAACATAATCAACGCCGCCATGTGACCATGGGTTACACCGCAATAACCGCCAAGCGCTCATTGCAATTCCTTTTAAACCATATGTTTCAATCGCAGTCACTGCATAACTTGAACATGATGGGTAATACTTACAACGTGGTGCAAAAGCTGGAGATATCCATTTTTGATAAAATTTGATTGGCGCTGTCAATAACTTCTTCATTTGGTGGTTGCGCGATCTTTAGTTTTGCGAAGTAGGTTAGCGACAACTGTTGCGATTTCGGTTTTACAATCTGCGTCAACTGATCTGTTGAGACCACGGATTACTAAAAGTGAGCCTGTCGGTAATGTTGTGTAGTGATCTCGAATGCAGTGACGGATTTTGCGTGCCAAGCGGTGGCGAGCCACAGAACTTCCAACGGCTTTGCTGATAATTAATCCAGCGCGGGCAGGTTGAACTTCTTCAGTGAGATACAAGTAGCCGACAAAGTTGGTCGATGAGTATCGAATACCGCTCTTTGTTGCACGGGCGAAATCCCCGCTCTCTGTAAGACGTGCGCTTTTGGCAAGCACGAGAGTCTTCCTTAGAGATCCTTAAGCAGAAAGACGTGCGCGGCCTTTTGCGCGGCGAGCTGCAAGAACAGCACGGCCTGCACGTGTTGCCATACGGGCACGGAAGCCATGCTTCTTGGCACGACGACGGGTGTTTGGTTGGAAGGTGCGCTTTGTCATGTAAAACTCCTAAATAATTGAAAATCTACTGCGGGCCAGAAATACGGGGGAAGCAAGGAGGTAACGGTAGAGGTCTGGGGATAAGTCGGTCAAACTCAGATTCTTCCTTTAAATGGGGGCGAGCGCTGTGGATAACCAGTTGCTTTTTTCTCCAATCCGCTCTATTTTTACGCCCTCCTCCACAGGTTTATCGCTTTTGGGGGCTATTCAGGGCTCAACCTGGGGATTAGACCACAGGTTGTGGATAACCCTGTGGATATCAGAGAGGTGCCAACATGGCCGTAAAAGAGGTTGAGCTAACCACTCTCTGGGATCGCGTTATCGAAGAGGTTGCTATTGATGCCCCTCAACACCGGGCCTTTTTAAAATTAACTCAACCTTTAGGGCTTCTTCATAATAATGATCAAACAACTTTGTTAGTTGCAGCGCCCAACCTTTTTGCAAAAGATGTTTTAGAGAGCCGTTTACGCACGGTTGTTTGTGATGTGTTAACTCGCGAACTCGGTGACAAGGCCAGTATTGCGGTAACTGTCGATGAATCATTGGAATCGATCGAACCAAAAACACCTGAAGTTGATATTGAGTTTGTTGCTCCAAAAGTTGGAACTGGTCGCGATGATGCTCCAACTAAAACTGCTGAAGTATCGCAACTTAACTCGCGTTATATTTTTGAAACATTTGTTATTGGTGCATCAAACCGGTTTGCTCACGCTGCAGCAGTTGCAGTTGCTGAAGCCCCAGCTAAGGCTTACAACCCTTTATTTATTTATGGTGAATCTGGTCTTGGTAAAACCCACTTATTACATGCGATTGGCGCTTACGCAAAAGAGCTTTATGGTGGTGTTCGTGTTCGCTATGTCTCTTCTGAAGAGTTTACAAATGATTTTATTAACTCAATTCGTGATGATAAAGCAACAGCTTTTCAACGCCGCTATCGCGATCTAGATGTTTTGCTTGTAGATGATATTCAATTCTTAGAAAACAAAGAGCGCACTCAGGAAGAGTTCTTCCATACATTCAATACTTTGTATAACGCCAATAAGCAGATTGTTATCTCTAGTGATCGCCCTCCAAAACAGTTGACGACTTTGGAAGATCGTCTACGTTCTCGTTTTGAGTGGGGTTTAATTACAGATATTCAACCCCCAGAACTTGAAACACGAATCGCGATTCTGCGCAAAAAAGCTGCTCAAGATAAGTTGAATGCACCTGATGATGTTTTGGAATACATCGCTAGTAAAATTTCTACAAACATTCGTGAACTTGAAGGAGCTTTGATTCGTGTCACTGCTTTTGCTTCGCTAAATCGTCAAAGTGTTGATTTATCTTTAGCTGAAATTGTTTTGAAGGATTTAATTCCAAATGAAAACAATCCGGAAATTACCGGCGCCACAATAATGGCCCAAACCGCTGCTTATTTTTCTTTAACTATTGATGATCTTTGTGGCACTTCGCGATCTCGGGTATTGGTTAATGCTCGTCAGATCGCGATGTATTTGTGCCGGGAGTTAACCGAACTCTCACTTCCAAAAATCGGCCAAACATTCGGCGGGCGTGACCACACAACGGTTATGCACGCCGACCGCAAGATCCGTCAACTGATGGCTGAACGACGTTCGATCTATAACCAGGTCAACGAACTCACCACCAGAATTAAGCAACAAGCGCGCTAAGAAGCAGAAAGGTACGAAATGTCCGTTTTGCCACTCTTTACCCCCAGTTGGGGATAAGTTGTGGATAACTGTGGAGATTTCCCCTATTTTTGTGGATGGAGTTCTTTATTTGCTGTGAAAGTAGGAAGGGGAAGGGTGTGAACGCAGTTGTTGTACACATCTTTTCCCAACTTATTAACAAGCTATACAAAGTAAAACACCGTTGTGAGCAGGGGTTATCGCCTTTGTACACAGAAAAGCTTTCTGGTTACTACGACTACCTTTATATACATATATCTAGATGTGAAACGAACCTTTCACTGAATTGGGGCAGAGCATGAAGTTCATAGTTGAACAGTCAGCATTAGTTGATGGCGTTAATTGGGTTTCCCGCTCCCTTTCAACTAGACCCATTAAAACCGAACTCCTTGGAATTGTTATCGATGCAACTGGTGATCAGGTCTACTTGTCTGCATCTGATTTAGAAACAGCAAGCAAATCTCATTTTCAGGCCGAGATTAAAGATCCTGGCAAGGTTTTAGTTCCCGGAAAACTTCTCGCGGAGATTTCGCGATCTCTCCCAAACAAACCAATTACTTTTGCTTTAGATGGCACACGCGTTTTAGTAACAAGCGGAAGCGCAAAATTTACTCTTCCAACGCTTTCCGTTGACGAATATCCGAACTTGCCAGAACTCCCAGACACCACAGGAACTTTAGCTAGCGATGTTTTTGCAACCGCGGTTTCACAAGTGGCTATCGCAGCCGGGCGAGATGATTCACTACCGACACTTACAGGTGTTCATGTGGAAATAAACGAAGAAACTGTAACTCTGGCAGCTACTGATCGCTATCGCCTAGCAGTACGTGAAATTCAATGGGACCCAACAACTCCAAATATTTCTACAAGCGCACTATTGCGCGCGCGCACTATTGCCGATGCAGCAAAATCTTTAACTGGAACTAAAACAGTCTCGATCTCATTTGCCCCTGCATCAAGTAATGATCGTTTAGCTGGTTTTGCAAGTGATGGAAAAACAATGACATCACGCATGCTTGATGGAACATTCCCCCCATACCGACACCTACTCCCTCAGGAAGTAACATCAACGGCACTTATTGAAGTTGCAACACTTTTAGACTCTGTTCGTCGAGTCGCACTTGTAACAGATAAGACTGTTCCCCTACGTCTTGATTTCAATAACAACACACTTTCATTAGAGGCTGGAGCTGGAGAAGAAGCACAGGCGACAGAGGCAATCGAAATTTTATTAACTGGTGAACCGATCTCTATCGCTTTCAACCCCACTTTCCTTGCTGATGGCCTAACAGCTGTTGGAACAAAGTTTGTCCAAATTTCTTTCACCGGACCAAACAAGCCGGCAATTTTGATGGGTAAGAGCGATAAAGATGGTGCGGTAATCGAGAACTACCGCTACTTATTAATGCCAATGCGTTACGCCTCATAATTTATAGGTGTAAATAATGCGCATTAATAAGTTGGCGCTGACCAACTTTCGTTCATACTCTTCGCTCGAGCTTGAGCTACAACCAGGTGTTATTACATTTATTGGTGACAATGGCTCCGGAAAAACAAATATCGCCGAGTCATTAATTTACCTATCTTTTCTTTCTTCCCACCGTGTCGCAAATAACATTCCGTTAATCGCAATAGGAGAACAACAAGCAATCATCCGCGCTGAAATAGAACGCGATGAAAGAGTGTTACAAATTGATTTAGAAATTAACGCTAGTAAGGCTAACCGCGCACGTATTAATGGCAACCCAACTCGAAGCCAACGTGAAATTTTAGGAGCTTGCCAAATTGTCTATTTCTCACCTGAAGATCTCGACTTGGTGCGAGGAGAACCCGGCGGGCGTCGAGATTTCCTAGATCGTTTATTAATTACCCGAACCCCACGCATGGCCGGTGTAATTGCAGATTATGAACGCGTAGTCAAACAACGTAATGCACTTTTGAAAACTAGGTCATCAGCTAATGCATTAGTTCCATGGAATGAACAACTTATTAAATTCGGCGCACAACTAACAGCTGACAGAATTGCACTCGTTGAAGCTTTAAACCCCTGGGTAGTAAAAAACTATGCAAATTTAAACGAAGTTAAACCAGCATCAATTGCATATAAATGTAGCAGTGAAGGTGTTTCAAATAATCTTGAAAACAACATTGAGGTCTTAACAAAAAGATTAGAAGAAGTTGCCTATCAAGAGATTGAAAGAGGCGTATCCCTTATTGGTCCACACCGCGACGATCTACATTTACAAATCGGTGATTTTCCAGCAAAAGGTTATGCAAGCCATGGTGAATCGTGGTCTATGGCGATCTCGTTGCGAATCGGTTCTTTTAATTTATTAAAGAGCGAAGGTTCTGAACCAATCCTAATTCTTGATGATGTTTTTGCCGAACTCGATACTTCCCGCCGCAAACAATTAATGTCAGCTACACAATTAGCTGAACAAACAATCATTACCACCGCCGTTGAGAGCGACCTGCCAGAAGAGTTGTTAACTCAAAAATATTACGTTACACCAGGGGTAGTTAAGAAAGGAAAGAGTTAATGACTAAACGCGATTTAGCTCTTGATCTTTTTAAGACTTTCAAAACGGGTGTCACTCGAAAAGCAAATAAACCCGCGCCAACAAAAACAGTTGGACAAGCTGGAGACCCGGAGTTAATTGGTGAGCTTCTTAGTAACATGATTGAAGAACGCGAATGGAACAGCGGACTAGCTGAAGGAAATCTTTTTATTACCTGGGCCACGATTGTTGGTGAAGAGATTGCTCAACACACAACTCCAATTTCAATATTGGATTCAACGTTAACAATTCAAACTTCCTCAACAGCGTGGGCCACCCAATTAACTTTGGTTGGAGATAGTTTGTTGGCCACAATCCAAGCCGATCCATCTGGAGCCACTATCCAAAAACTACGATTTATTGGCCCCCAAGGACCGAGCTGGAAAAAAGGGGTCCGAACTATCAGAAACGCCCGCGGTCCCCGTGACACCTATGGATAAGGCCTAGACCCACTAGGAACCCTCACTAGTGCGCTCAAAGTTCGGCTATACCCACACCTAAGGCTTATTTTGGGTATTTCTATTCCCGTTTTCCCACTAAGATAAAGGCATGTTGGAGGGAGTTTCCCTCTCAGAAGCCCTCTAGAGCTAATAGAGGGCACAGAGCTTGAGGAGACTACGTGGCCGAAAACTCTTATGACGCCAGCAGCATCACAGTGCTGGAAGGTCTAGAGGCGGTTCGAAAACGTCCTGGAATGTACATCGGTTCAACGGGTGAGCGCGGATTACACCACTTGGTTTATGAAGTCGTCGATAACTCAGTAGATGAAGCTTTAGCTGGGTATTGCACCGACATCAATGTGACCTTGATGGCCGATGGTGGTGTTGAAGTTATTGATAACGGGCGCGGAATTCCAGTAGATATTCACCCAGTTGAAAAAAAGCCCGCACTTGAAGTTGTGCTTACTGTTTTGCACGCAGGTGGAAAATTCGGAGATGGCGGCTATTCCGTCTCTGGTGGGTTGCACGGTGTTGGTATTTCCGTTGTTAATGCACTCAGTACTGATCTTTCAGTAATCGTTCAACGCGATGGGTTTTTTTGGTATCAAGATTACAAACTCGGAGTACCTACTGCACCGGTAAAAAAAGGTGACGCATCAACATCAAGCGGAACAACGGTTCGATTCTGGCCTTCAAAAGAGATCTTTGAAACAACTGATTTTTCATTTGAGGTTTTATCAACACGCTTTCGTGAAATGGCTTTTCTTAATAAGGGTTTAGTACTTACGTTAACCGACGCCCGCGCGGGACATGTTGACGAAAAAGGCGAACAATTAACTGTTCGCTATCAGTACGAAGGTGGAATTTCAGATTTCGTAAAGCATTTAAATTCAACTCGCGGGGAAACTCATAAATCAATCATTTCTTTTGCTGCCGAAGACAAGAAGAATAAAATTGCTCTTGAAGTCTCAATGCAATGGAACGCAGGTTTCAGCGAATCTGTATATACATTTGCCAACACAATTCATACTCATGAAGGCGGCGCTCACGAAGAGGGATTCCGTACAGCATTAACATCAGTTGTAAATAAATTTGGTGAAGAAGCTGGGTTTATTCGCAAGAAGGAAGATCGTCTTACTGGTGATGATGTGCGCGAGGGTTTAACAGCAATTGTCTCAATTAAATTAGCAGACCCACAATTTGAAGGACAAACAAAAACAAAATTGGGTAACACGTCCGCTAAAACATTCACACAAAAAACTGTTAACGAAGAACTTACAACTTGGTTCGAGCAAAATCCTGCCGAAGGTAAAGAGATTGTTCGCAAAAGCATCGATGCCGCAGCAGCACGAGTAGCAGCACGAAAAGCCCGTGATTTAAGCCGTAACCGTAAAGGTTTGCTAGAAGGCCGCGGAATGCCAGGAAAGTTGGCAGATTGTCAATGGACCGATCCTTCCAAGTGTGAGCTCTATATTGTTGAGGGAGATTCAGCAGGCGGTTCAACAAAAGGTGGCCGTGATTCCCGAAATCAAGCAGTACTTCCAATTCGTGGAAAGATTTTAAATGTTGAGAAAGCACGTATTGATCGCGTGTTACAAAACAATGAAGTTCAAGCTCTTATCACCGCATTAGGTACTGGTGTGCATGATGATTTCGATATTAAGAAACTTCGCTATCACAAAATTATTTTGATGGCCGATGCTGATGTTGATGGTCAACACATTCGCACATTGTTACTAACTTTGCTTTTCCGCTTTATGCGTCCACTAATTGAAAATGGATTTGTGTACTTCGCTCAACCCCCACTCTATAAATTAAAATGGGGCGGTAAAGAACCAGTCGAATACGCTTTCAGTGATCGGGAGCGTGATGGAATGATCGAACTAGGGTTGGCTGCTGGAAAGCGTTTACCTAAAGATGATGGTATTCAGCGCTTCAAAGGATTAGGTGAGATGCCAGCTAAAGAGTTGTGGGATACAACCATGGATCCAGAACATCGCGTGCTTATCCGCGTGACCTTAGATGATGCTGCTGCAGCCGATGATCTATTTTCTGTACTAATGGGCGAAGATGTAGAAAAGCGCCGTGCATTTATTCAACGCAATGCTAAAGATGTTAGGTTCTTGGATATCTGATGAATGAATTAAACCCAAAAAATCTTGAATCATTCGACAAGATTGAAACAGTTGATCTTCAGGTCGAAATGGCACGTTCATACCTTGACTATGCAATGTCAGTAATTGTTGGCCGAGCACTTCCAGATATTCGTGATGGATTAAAACCAGTTCATCGTCGTGTTCTGTACGCCATGTATGACGCTGGGTACCGCCCAGATAAGGGTTATTACAAATCTTCTCGCATCGTTGGCGACGTGATGGGTAATTACCACCCACACGGTGACACTGCGATCTATGACTCCGTAGTTCGCCTTGCCCAGCACTGGTCTTTGCGTTATTTACTCATTGACGGCAATGGAAACTTTGGTTCACCTGGTAACGATCCAGCTGCAGCTATGCGTTACACCGAAGCGCGTTTATCACCCATCGCGATGGAGATGATGCGCGATATCGATGAAGACACAGTTGATTTTGTTCCTAACTATGACGGCCGCTCACAAGAGCCAACAGTTTTACCTTCACGCCTTCCTAATCTTCTTGTAAATGGCAGCGCCGGTATTGCTGTGGGTATGGCAACAAATATCCCGCCACACAATTTACGTGAAATCGGTGAAGCAGTAATTTTCGCACTCGAAAACCCTGAGATGAAGCAAGATGAACTTCTCAATAAATTCTTAACAATTGTTAAAGGCCCAGACTTTCCAACGAAAGCTCTTATCGTTGGCCGTGGTGGAATTGAAGATGCTTATCGCACTGGCCGTGGATCAATCACTATGCGCGCAGTTGTTCAGGTTGAAGAAATCAACAAGCGCACATGCCTGGTAATTAGTGAACTTCCATACCAAGTCAACCCAGATAACTTGGCCCTAAAGATCGCTGAACTTGTTAAAGATGGAAAAATTAAAGGAATCGCCGATGTGCGCGATGAGGGCAACGAGCGTTTAGGTCAACGTCTGGTAATTGTTTTACAAACAAGTGCCATCCCTAAAGTCGTTCTTAATAACCTTTATAAGCAAACTCAATTACAAGACACGTTCGGTGCCAACATGTTGGCACTTGTAGATGGAGTGCCACGCACCCTGCGTCTTGATGAGTTTATTCGCTATTACATTGAGCATCAGATCGAAGTAATTGTGCGTCGCACCAAATACCGCTTATCCGAAAAAGAAAAACGCGCGCATATCTTGCAAGGTTATCTCAAGGCCCTTGATGCCCTTGATGCGGTAATTGCATTAATTCGAGCTTCAACAACTCCCGAAGAAGCCCGCACTGGTTTAATGAAGCTTCTTAATGTTGATGAAATCCAAGCCAACGCGATTTTGGATATGCAATTGCGCCGCATTGCAGCCCTTGAGCGCCAGAAGATTAACGATGAATATGACGCGTTAATGGCTGACATTGTCGAGCTAAACGCGATTCTTGTTAGCCCAGAAAAACAGCGTGAAATTGTTAAGACCGAACTAACTGACCTTGTTGCAAAGTATGGCGATGAACGCCGCACACAAATTGTTGCAAGTGAGGGTGATTTCAGCGCCGAAGATTTAATTCCAGACCAAGATGTAGTTGTAACAATTACACGTGGTGGGTATTCAAAACGAACTATGGCTGACTTATATAGATCACAACGCCGCGGTGGTCGCGGAGTTAAAGGTGCAGCGTTAAAGGAAGATGATGTTGTTGATCATTTCTTTGTTGCATCAACACATGATTGGTTGTTGTTCTTTACAAACCAAGGACGCGTCTATCGCGCAAAAGTTCACGAACTTCCAGATGCTGGACGCGATGCGCGTGGTCAACACGTTGCCAACTTGATGGCATTTAAACCTGAAGAAAAGATCGCCGAAATCTTGTCATTGAAGGATTACACAATTTCACCATTCTTGGTTCTTGCAACAAAAAATGGTTTAGTTAAAAAGACTCCACTTGTTGAATTTGATTCACCACGCACCGGTGGATTAATCGCAATCTCATTAAAACCAGGAGATGAAGTTGTTGGAGCATCTCTAGTTAATGCCGACGACGAACTCTTGTTGGTTTCAATAAAGGGCATGTCACTGCGATTTACAGCCGATGATGAATCACTGCGCCCAATGGGACGATCAACTAGTGGTGTTATTGGAATGAAGTTCCGTGCTGAGGATTCATTGTTAACAATGGCCCGTGTTAATTCAGAGCTAGCAGCAAACTCATTTGTATTTACCGCAACTGATGCTGGATACGGCAAAAAGACCCCGCTAGATGAATACCGCCTGCAAGGCAGAGGTGGAATCGGAATTAAGGCGGCCAAGATCGATGAAAGCTCTAGAGGCTCACTTGTTAGCGCATTAGTTCTGCGCGATGAGGATGAAGTTCTAGCGATTACATCTGCTGGCACGGTAATGCGCACCCCAGCGGCCGAGGTACGCCAAACTGGCCGTGATTCAATGGGTGTACGCCTGGTCAACTTAGATGAGGGCGTCTCTTTGGTCTCAGTGACCAAGAACAGTGAAGATGAGATTTCGCCGAAAAGTTAGTATGGTTCGGCTCTGAGTTAAACCCCTGGTTCTCATTTTGGGAGTTAGGGAAGTTCAAGGTAACCTTGCGCTTCTGCAATCGAGATTCATCTTTGTTGCGGGCCTATAGCTCAGCCTGGTTAGAGCGCTTCCCTGATAAGGAAGAGGTCGATGGTTCGAGTCCATCT
>CAIJYZ010000006.1 GCA_903825015.1 uncultured Actinomycetes bacterium | reverse complement strand
CCGCTCATTTGCCGGGCGGTGTGAAGGTTGAGCGTTTTTCGGGCAGACTTTCGCTCTCACGTCACCAACCATAGGGAGCACCGTGGATTTAGCAGCAGTCTCAGGCGATATCGAACGCGTCATTGTCACCGAAGAAGCTTTACAAGCACGCATTAAAGAAATGGCCGCGCAGATTGATAAAGATTACGAAGGCCAAGATCTTCTTCTTATTGGAGTACTAAAAGGTGCAGTAATGGCTGTAGCCGATCTTTCACGTGCGCTTCAACGTCACGTTGAGATGGATTGGATGGCGGTTTCTTCATACGGTTCTGGAACCAAATCAAGCGGAGTCGTACGAATCCTTAAAGATCTTGACCGTGATATCACCGGGCGCAATGTATTAATCGTTGAAGACATTGTCGATTCAGGTTTAACACTTTCATGGCTTAAGTCAAACCTTGAATCACGTGGAGTCGGCAGCGTTGAAATTCTTTCCATCTTGCGCAAGCCAGAGGCTGCAAAAGTTCATGTTGATGTTAAATATGTTGGCTTTGAAATTCCAAGTGATTTTGTTATTGGATACGGCCTAGATTTCGATGAAAAATATCGCAACCTTCCATTTATTGCTGTGCTTGCTAAGCACATGTATTCATAAGAATTCATTCCCCGAAGAAACGAGAAGATTAGTTTATGGCTGACATTAAAAACCCGAAAAAGAAAACTCCGATCAAAAAGAGTTTTTCTGGTAAAGCACCATCTAAAAAGCCAACGACTCGTTCCGGCAAGATTCTTCGTGGTCCACTTTTCTGGATTCTTGTTGCAATCTTTGGTGTTTCAATATTTGGGCAAATAAGCGCAGCTGGAAACCGTTATACGCAGATTGAAACTTCTCAAGCACTTGATGCAATTGCACAATCAAATGTTGAGTCAGCAGAGATTGTTGATAAAGATCAAAAGATTCGTTTAATCTTAAAATCTGGTTCAACAATAAAGGGTGCAACAAAGGTTGAGGCTTCATACGTTGCACGCCAAGAACCCACCCTGGTCGATGCTTTAACGGGTAACCCGCCTTCAAAAGGCTGGAACGTAAGGGTTCCATCGCAGTCACTATTAGTTTCATTCTTAATGTCGATTGTCCCTTTCTTGCTTATTGGTTTCCTCTTTTTCTGGATGATGGGGCAAGCGCAGGGCGGAAACAAGGTATTTCAATTTGGTCGATCACGCGCCAAACTTCAAAGCAATGATGTACCTAAGACAACATTTAAAGATGTTGCTGGTGCCGATGAAGCGATCGCTGAACTCGAAGAGATTAAAGATTTCCTAGCTAATCCTGATAAGTACGGAGTATTAGGCGCCAAGATTCCAAAGGGAGTATTGCTCTTTGGTCCTCCAGGAACAGGTAAAACACTTCTTGCCCGCGCTGTTGCGGGAGAAGCAAACGTTCCCTTCTATTCGATTTCAGGATCTGACTTTGTTGAAATGTTTGTGGGAGTTGGCGCTGCACGTGTGCGCGATCTTTTCAATCAGGCAAAAGAAAATGCTCCAGCCATTGTCTTTGTTGATGAAATCGATGCAGTAGGTCGTCAACGTGGCGCTGGCATGGGTGGCGGACATGATGAACGCGAACAAACACTTAATCAATTATTGGTTGAGATGGACGGCTTTGAAGAAAATACAAAAGTTATTTTAATCGCCGCTACAAACCGTCCCGATGTTTTAGATCCAGCCCTGCTTCGTCCCGGCCGCTTTGATCGCCAGATAGCAGTTGATCGACCAGATCTAAAGGGTCGCGAAGCTATTCTTGCCGTACACGCAAAGAACAAACCACTTAGTGATGATGTAAAACTTCTTGACTATGCACGTCGCACACCAGGCTTTACTGGTGCCGATCTTGCCAATGTTTTAAATGAGGCAGCTTTACTAACAGCACGTGAAGAAAAGAAAGTTATTGGCAACAAAGAACTTGATGAATCAATTGATCGCGTTATGGCCGGACCACAGCGTAAATCAAGGATTATGAGTGATTCTGAGCGTCGAGTAACGGCTTATCACGAGGCTGGTCACGCACTAGTGGCTCATGCACTTCCGCATACAGATCCTGTACACAAAATTACAATCATGCCTCGTGGACGTGCACTGGGTTACACCATGGTCTTGCCAGATGAAGATAAGTATTCAACTACACGTAATGAACTCCTTGATCAATTAGCGTATTCACTAGGTGGTCGTGCAGCTGAAGAGTTGATTTTCCACGACCCTTCAACAGGTGCATCAAATGATATTGAAAAGGCAACTTCATTGGCACGAGCAATGGTTACGCAATATGGAATGACTGAAGCCATCGGTGCAATTAAATTGGGTGGAGCAAGTTCTGAACCATTCCTTGGCCGTGACTACGGACATCAACGCGATTACTCTGAAAATATCGCAGCTGTTGTGGACCGTGAAATCCGCACACTAATTGAAAATGCACATCAAGAAGCCTTTGATATTTTGGTTGCAAATCGCAAAATTCTTGATGAGATGGTTATTGTGCTTCTTGAAAAGGAAACACTTAATAAAGAGGAGATTGAAGTAATCTTCAAGAAGGTGCGTGCAGTTACTCCACGACCAGCTTGGACCGGCTCACCAACTCGCATTCCGTCAGCGCAACCACCAGTGGATGTTCCTTTGAAAGTTGTTGAAGTAGTTGTAGAGGCAAAGAAGCCAACACGTCGAAAGAAGGCGATAAGTGACGATAAGTAAAGTTTCTGTCACCGATGGTCGCGCATCCGGGCCATATGACCAAGAGCGCGCAGAAAAAGCTGTGCGCGAACTACTCCTTGCCTTAGGTGAGGATCCAGATCGCGAAGGTTT
>CAIJYZ010000005.1 GCA_903825015.1 uncultured Actinomycetes bacterium | reverse complement strand
CTCACGACAAGGTGTGCACTTACCGCATGACTCATGCTTATAAAACTCAGTCCAGCGCAATACCGCGCGAACAACACATGTTGTTTCATCAAATATTTGTAGTGCTTTAGTTCCAAGCATTGAACCCGCAGCAGATACACCTTCGTAATCAAGTGGAACATCTAAATGTTCGGCGGTGAAAAGTGGAGTTGATGAACCACCAGGAGTCCAGAACTTGAGTGAATGACCATTTCGTATTCCACCCGAGAGTTCTAGAATTTCGCGCAATGTAATTCCTAGTGGCGCTTCGAATTGTCCAGGATTTTTCACGTGACCAGAGAGTGAATAAAGCGTTGTTCCCTTGCTCTTTTCAGTACCCATTGCTTGATACCACTCTGCCCCATTTTCAATAATTGCTGGCACAGATGCGATTGATTCAACATTGTTTACAACAGTTGGTCGCGCATACAAACCTGCGATTGCTGGAAATGGTGGGCGCAAACGTGGTTGACCGCGGAAACCTTCGAGTGAATCAAGGAGCGCAGTTTCTTCTCCGCAAATATAAGCACCAGCACCAACATGTAAAACTAATTCAATTCCATTGCCAAGGTGTCCTGCTTTGTATGCATCTTCAATTGCTTGATTGAGACGGCGGACAACATGTGTAACTTCACCGCGAATATAAATAAATGCATACTTCGCACGAATTGCGTGGCTTGCAATGATGCAGCCCTCAATCAAAACGTGTGGGTTTGCAAGGAGCAAAGGCATATCTTTGCAAGTACCAGGTTCTGATTCATCGGCATTAACAACTAGGTAATGATCTTTGTTATCGCCCTGCGGAATAAATCCCCACTTCATACCTGTTGGGAAACCTGCACCGCCGCGACCTCGTAGACCTGAATCTTTTACAAGTTGAATAACTGCGTCAGGATCCATCGTCAGAGCTTTTGCAGATGCTGTGTATCCGCCGTGGCGCTTGTAACCCTCGATAGTAAATGAATCTTTTTCATCCCAATGTGCAGAAAGGATTGGAGTTAACTTAGTCATTTACTTAGTTTCTCCCTTAGCAATTTTTAAACCAAGTAGTGATGGTTCACCCGCTTGTACGCCTTCATGTGCTTTTCCATCATTTAAACCTGCAAGTACTTCGGAAGCTTGTTTCCACGTAACTAAAGTATTTGGTCCGCGAGTTGGAGGCTTTGGATTTCCTGCACGCATTGAATCAACTAAATCTTTTGCAGATTGAACTGTTTGGTTGTCGTAGAACTCCCAGTTAGCCATAACGACTGGTGCGTAATCGCACGCGGCGTTGCACTCGATGTGTTCGAGTGAAACTTTGCCATCTGATGTCACGCCATCATTTTCAATTCCAAGATGATCTTTTAGAGCATCCATGATTGCGTCGCCGCCCATGATTGCGCACAAAGTATTTGTGCAAACACCGACGTGGTATTCACCAACCGGGGTTGGCTTGTACTGGGTATAAAAGGTAGATACAGCAGTGACTTCAGCAGCTGCAAGATCAAGCTGTTGTGCAATTAATTCGATGCCTTCATTAGTTACATAACCTGCGCGTGATTGCACGAAGTGCAGCAAAGGCATGATTGCAGAGCGCGAACGTGGGTAACGCTTAATGATTGTTTCCATGATCGCAAGATCTTCGTTTGAGAATGCCATTAGCGGTCAACGCCTCCCATAACTGGATCGATTGAAGCAACGGCGCCGATGATGTCGGCAATCATTCCGCCTTCGCTCATCGCAGAAGTTGCTTGCAAGTTATTAAATGATGGTTCACGGAAATGCATTCGATATGGATGAGTACCACCGTCAGAAACTACGTGGGCACCAAGTTCTCCGCGAGGTGATTCGATTGCCACATATACCTGACCTGCAGGTACACGGAAACCCTCTGTTACTAACTTGAAGTGGTGAATCAGAGACTCCATTGAGGTTCCCATGATTTCGCGGATGTGGTTAAGGGAGTTACCCATTCCATCTGCGCCAACAGAAAGCTGTGCTGGCCATGCAATCTTCTTATCTGCAACCATCACTGGAGCGCCTTCAAGTTTTTCTAACTTATCTAAGGCTTGTTCGACAATGCGTAATGATTGTTCTAGTTCATTCATACGAATTAAGAAGCGACCGTAAACATCGCAAGTATCTGCAGTGATTACATCGAAGTCATAGTTTTCATATCCGCAATAAGGCGCCATCTTGCGCAAGTCCCAAGGAAGTCCAGTTGAACGAAGCACTGGACCAGTTATTCCAAGAGTTGTACAACCTGCTAGATCTAGATAACCAATTCCTTGAGTACGTTTCATCCAGATGGAATTTCCAACCAACAAAGTTGTGTTGTCTTTGAAATTCTTGCGAAGTGTCTTTACAGATTCGCGAATCTTTGGAATTGCACCCGCTGGAAGATCTTGTTGAACTCCACCTGGGCGCACATATGCCATATTCATACGAAGTCCTGAAACCATCTCGAATATATCCAGCACGGTCTCGCGCTCACGGAAAGCAAAGAACATAGGGGAAATTGCACCTAATTCAAGGGCGCCAGTACCAAGAGCCACCATGTGGGATGAGATTCGGTTGAGTTCCATCATCATGACGCGGATTACTGTTGCGCGCTCTGGAACATCTTCAGTGATTCCCAAAAGTTTTTCGATTGCTAGGCAGTATGCGGTTTCATTAAATAGTGGTCCTAGGTAATCCATTCGAGTTACAAATGTTGTTCCCTGAGTCCAGCTGCGATATTCCATATTCTTTTCAATACCAGTGTGCAGGTATCCGATTCCGCAACGGGCTTCGGTAACTGTTTCACCTTCGAGCTCTAGAACTAAACGAAGTACACCGTGAGTTGATGGGTGTTGTGGCCCCATGTTTACTACAACGCGCTCTTCTTTCGTTGAACCGATTTCTTGTACTAGTGAATCCCAATCGCCGCCGGTTACTGAATAGACAGTTCCTTCAGTTGTATCGCGCGATGGTGCATATGGATCAAAATCACTCACTTGTAGTTCCTCCGTTCACTTGGAGGAGGAGTTGTTGCGCCTTTGTATTCAACTGGAATTCCTCCGAGTGCGTAATCCTTACGTTGTGGGTGACCTTGCCAATCATCTGGCATCAAGATTCGAGTAAGACCAGGGTGGCCATCAAAAATAATTCCAAACATGTCAAAAGTTTCGCGTTCATGCCAATTGTTTCCGGCCCAT
>CAIJYZ010000004.1 GCA_903825015.1 uncultured Actinomycetes bacterium | reverse complement strand
CGATGGAAAAGTATCGTATCCATGATGTCTCAGCTGCAGATGCTGGCAATACCGAAGGCTCAGGTTGATCTCACGAATTCCAATTAGCGATATCTCCCCCGCGGTTTACTTCGGGGGAGAATTTCTACCTGTCAAAGCAATCCCAGGCGAGACAATTCAAGTCAGCGCAACTGCAGTCATTGAGGGCCACGAAAAACTAAGCGCTCAAGTTGTCTTGCATGATTTAAAAGGAAAAGTTGTTTCTCGCGGTGATATGAAAGAAGTTTGGCCAGGCACAAATCGCTACGAAGGTTCAATCACAATTCCTTCTGAAGGTGATTTCTTTTACACAATCGAAGCCGACAGCACATCGCAATATCGCACGGTTTATGGCTCCACTGAAAAATATCCAGTCCGGGCCGATCGCGAGAGAGCACTAGTCGGATCTTGGTATGAGTTTTTTCCACGTAGCGAAGGTGCTATTAAGCAAGCCAATGGCGATATAACTTCTGGCACATTTGTAACTGCAACAAAACGTTTAGCGGCAGTGGCTGCAATGGGCTTTGATGTTTTGTATCTGCCACCAGTTCATCCCATTGGAATCGCTCATCGTAAAGGCCCCAACAACTCATTGACACCTGGTCCAAAAGATCCGGGAGTTCCGTGGGCTATTGGCAACTCTGATGGCGGTCATGATGCAATTAATCCAGAACTCGGAACGATGAAGGATTTTGAGAACTTTGTATTGGCAGCTAAAAAGTGTGGACTTGAAGTTGCATTGGACTTAGCGCTTCAGACTTCCCCAGATCACCCATGGGTAAAAAGTAATCCACAATGGTTTAACAAGCGTGCCGATGGAACCATTGCATATGCAGAAAACCCTCCCAAGAAATATCAAGATATCTACCCCATTAATTTTGATGATGATTACGAAGGTATCCGCGATGAAGTTCTGCGAATTATTCGTTTATGGGTTTCTAAGGGTGTAAAGATTTTTCGCGTGGATAACCCACACACCAAACCTGTTCATTTTTGGCAGGATTTGCTCGATATTGTGCGTAAAGAGAGCCCAGAAACTATTTTCTTGGCTGAAGCCTTTACAGCGCCTGCGATGATGCACGCACTTGGTAAAGCAGGCTTCCATCAGTCGTATACATATTTCACTTGGCGGACAAGTAAATGGGAACTTACAGAGTATGGCCGTGAAGTTGCACAGCAAACAAGCGCGTTTTTTAGACCAAATTTTTGGGTTAATACCCCTGACATTAATCCTTTCCATCTTCAAGGCGGCAACCCAGCAATGTTCGCGCTCCGTGCCGTCCTTGCTTCAACACTTACTCCTTCTTGGGGAATGTATGCAGGTTATGAGATTTATGAACACCGGCCATTTAAAGAAGGCGGCGAAGAGTATTTAGACTCTGAGAAATATGAAATCAAAGTGCGAGACTGGGATGGCGCAACCAAGAAGGGCTTAACGCTTGCACCATTTATTACACAGCTTAATTCGATCCGCAAAGCAAACCCTGCGCTACAACGTCTTCGTAATCTTGTTTTTCACAATACAGAATCGGATGCAGTCATCGCTTACTCAAAGCGTGACGGCAAGAACTTAATTTTAGTAGTAGTCAATCTTGATCCCTCTTTTGCCCAAGGCACAGTTGTCCATTGGGATTTGAAAGCCCTGGGCCTTACTGATGGTTCATTTACCGTTAAAGATTTACTAGATGGCAAGAGCTTTGATTGGTCTGAACATCAATATGTACACCTTGATCCCACACGACCAGTCGGCAAAGTTGCCCATATCTGCCAAGTGAAGTTGTAAGTAATGGGAATTTTTTCTCGCTTTACTAAAAAGGATTCACCGGCTGAAATCGCACCCGCCACTTTCCTTAATCCCAATTCAACTTTGGGCGAACTCGATCTCTATTTAATCGCCGAAGGTCGCCATGAACAGTTGTGGAAAGCCTTAGGTGCACACGTTCGCCGAGATGAGGCTGGCGAGCTAATTGGAGTGGCATTTTCAGTATGGGCGCCAAATGCCCATGCTGTTTCGCTTATCGGTGATCATAATTTCTGGGATAAAAGCTCTCACCAAATGGTGCGGATCGGTTCTTCAGGAATATGGGAGATTTTTGTTTCAGATCTTGGTGCAGGAGCTAAATATAAGTTCGCTGTTTGCGGTATCGATGGACGGTGGGTAGATCATGCCGATCCAATGGCGCGAGCAACAGAGATTCCACCTCTAACCGCTTCAGTTGTTGAAGAATCAACATATGCATGGGCAGATAGTGACTGGATAACTGCGCGCACGCAGTTCCAATCGTGGCGAGCACCAATATCAGTGTACGAAGTCCATCTGGGATCTTGGAAGTTGGGTCTTAGCTATCGCGAACTTGCGATCGAACTAGTTGATTATGTTCGTCAACAAGGTTTCACACATGTTGAATTCTTGCCAGTAACTGAACATCCATATGGCCCTTCATGGGGATATCAAGTCACTTCCTTCTTTGCGCCTACCTCGCGCTTTGGCGCCCCTGATGATTTCAAGTTCTTAGTTGATGCTCTTCATGCTGCCGGCATAGGTGTGATTTTGGATTGGGTTCCTGCTCACTTTCCAAAGGATGAATGGGCGCTAGCAAAATTTGATGGAACGGCCTTATACGAGCACTCCGATCCGCGTTTGGGCGAACACCCTGACTGGGGCACATTAATCTTTAACTTTGGTCGCAATGAAGTACGCAACTTTCTAGTAGCTAGCGCGCTTTACTGGCTCACTGAATATCACATCGATGGATTACGCGTCGATGCCGTTGCCTCCATGCTCTATCTAGATTATTCGCGCAAAGAAGGCGAATGGGTGCCGAATAAAAATGGTGGCCGCGAAAATCTAGAGGCAGTGCAGCTACTCCAAGAAGCTACTTCGACTGCCTATAAAACCCACCCCGGCATCATGATGATCGCTGAAGAATCAACTGCTTGGTCTGGCGTCACTCGCGAGACATCATCGGGCGGTTTGGGATTTGGATTTAAATGGAACATGGGATGGATGCACGACACTTTGCAGTACCTTCAACACGATCCAATCCATCGCGTCTATCACCACAATGAAGTAACTTTTTCAATTCTTTATGCATGGAGTGAAAATTTCATGCTTCCACTTTCACATGATGAAGTTGTCCACGGAAAAGGTCAGTTAGTTAATAAATTTCCCGGTGATCGCTGGCAAAAGACAGCCACATTGCGTGCGTTATATGGCTTCATGTGGGCTCATCCCGGTAAGAAACTTTTATTCATGGGTAGTGAATTTGCCCAAAATGATGAATGGAGTGAAAGCGCTGGTCTGCAATGGTATTTAACTGAGTACGGCGAACACCATGGGGTCCAAAAAGCCGTGGCAGAAATAAACGCCTTGTATAAAGTTATTCCGGCGCTTTGGGAGAAAGACACGTCACCTGAGGGATTCACCTGGTTAGTTGGAAATGATGGCGACGCAAATGTCGTTGCATTTGCCAGATGGGATGATCACGGCACGCCATTTGTTTCTGTTACTAATTTTTCACCGATGCCGCATGAGCGTTATCAACTGCCATTTCCTACGACTGGAACTTGGACAGAAGTTCTTAATACAGATGATTTGGCATATGGAGGAAGCGGTGTTTCAAATGAGCCGATTCCAATTTCAGATGGTGCGCATTTAGCTGCTTCAGTTCATATCCCACCACTTGCAACAATCTGGTTTAAACGTTCCTAAGTACTTTCGCAAAAAAAGGAACAGTCAGAAGCAATACTCCTGGGATTACAAGGCCGATAGATAGCGATGTTAATTGCGCCGTCCAAGCCAGAATCCACTTCAAAATAAAGGCGAGAACAATATTTGAAACGCCAATTTGGCCAATTACTACGCTCGCAGGTTGCTTTGAACGGGCATTCGCTGCAGTCATAAAAGTTGGCCCTAGGAACGAACTTCCGACTCCTGCCAAAGTAAAACCTATGCAAATGATTAAGAAGGCAAGATTTTGATTGGAAGGAAAAATAGCTCTCGCCAGGAAGATACTAGTTAGGAATGAAATACCCGCAAGAAGTGAGGCAAATATTGCCATGCGTTCTAGCGTGAACTTAGGTAATAGGTAATGAACAGTAAATCGGCCAAAAATCATCATCACTGTAAAGAGAATGTAAGGCAAGGTGTTGGATCCTCCATGGATGCCAATCTCTTCTTTAGTATAAATCGTTGCCCAGTCACTAATTGCAAACTCGAGAAAAATTGCACAAATTAAACCTAAAGAAATCATGCGATCAAAAGAAAACCCTTTGAGTAAATCTTGGAGTTTATATTCAATATTTGTATCTTCATTTGCAGTTATTAGTTCAGGAGTAAGGGCCTTAATAATAAAGAAATTTATTACGAATATGAGAGCCATAAGAACTGTAATATGAGTACCCAGAGAAATGTGATCGACTATCAAGCCAGCTAGAAATGCTGTCGCAAGTGCTCCTGCGCTCCAGAGGCCACTCAATTGCGTAATTACAAACTTGCCAGTTCGATCTTGATAGTTAAATCCTTGGGCGTTAATTGAGATATGGAATGCAGAAATCGATCCCAGGAAGATGATGTTAGCTACAAAAAATAGAGGGACTGAATGCGTATGCGAAAGAACCGTCAGAGTCGCCATTAAGAAAAATGAGGCAACCTGTAACACTTTCTTAACACCAATCTTGTGAACAATGTGCCCAACAGTTAAGAGTGAGACTGCTGATCCAATTGCACCTGAACTAATCAATGATCCAAATGCGCCATTATCTAATTTAAGTGCGGCTTTGACTTCTGGATACCGCGGTACCCAAGACATAATTCCGAGGCCAAATAGAAAGAAAAGTAGGCGTAAATAAATGAGTTCCTTCTTGGCGTTGAGCACCTTCATTAAAAGAGCGCGTTCGCTAGTGCGCTTCTGGCAGCAGTTAAGCGTGGATCTGCCGGATCAACTAAGGCAAAAAGAGACAATAAATGCTCTTTTGCTTTATTTCGATCATCTCCTGAGCTCTCTTTCACAACATGTAGTAAACGGGAAAAAGCCGCTTCGACTCCCCCGTTAACAATCTCCATGTCAGCAGCTTTTAATTGAAGTAATAAATCACTTGGATTTTCTGTTGCTTGTTTAATCACGTCATCAAGGAGCAACCCATCAGTCCGAATCAAGAGTTGGGTTTGCGCTAAGCCAAGTTTTGCAAAATTGTCGGCAGGTTTGAGGGCTAAGAGCTTCTTGTAGGCGGCTTCGGCTGAAGCAAAATCTCCCGCCTCCAATGCTGCAACTGCTTCTTCCTCTTCCGGCTCGATAATCTCTGTGGGTGTCTCACCAACTCCTTGTTCAGCGGCGAGAGTCAATACTTTATCGAGAACAAGACGAACCTGCGCTTCTGGATATGCCTGTTCAAATAAAGGAACAATCTGTTCATCAATCAATGCAATCGCATATGGAATTTTTTGCGTTTGAAGAGCTTGTGCAACTTGCGGTTGCGCATCGATATCAACATGTCCTAATGCCCATGTTCCTTGGTAGTTCTTTTCAAGAGAGGCCATCACATTCAGCATCTCGATTGATTCAGGGCTGCGCGTCGACCAGCAAAATAGAATTACTGGCTTTACCTTTGAAAGTGGCAGAAGTTCAGTGGTTAGATTTGCAGCGGTAACTTCAATACCTGGCGTAGGTCCAGCAATCGAACTCTTGGCTTTTCCAAGTGAACTTAAATCGAAAGCTTGGGCAAAATTAGGAGGGTTGCTCACCTTGCAATCCTACTGGGCAATAAGGTCCACACCGGAATCTCGCCGATAGGGCAAAATCTCTTGCACGTAGTTGTCTGCCGCAAACTCCAAACCAACATCGCTGCCTTTTTGTTCACTCAAATACCAGCGATTTTCAAGGATTTCGTGGAACATTTGGGCCCGTTCGACACGACCACGCATTGATTCGGGAACTCGATCAGTTATAGGTTCAAAAACTTCCAGAAACCACTTTTTGGCGCTCTCGGTGAGCGAGTTTCCTGAATGCTCGTTACGTGCGCGATAGCGATCAAAAGATGCAAGTAAGCGTTTTGCTTGAAGCTCTTCCGTTTCAATTCCCATGAGTTCGCGCAAACGTTGGGTGTGATAACCGGCGGCAACAAGGCGTGGCTGAAATGAAAGCATTTGAGAATCGCCATCAATCGAGATTGATACTTCTTCAACTGCAAAACCTAAATCATGTAATTGCCGCATCGCACGCTCTACGGCATGTCTATCTTTAGGATCTAATAATTGACGCTCTTTTAATGCTGCCCAAATTCGACGGTAGCGGCGAATAACCGCTTCAGCTGCGCGAACTGGATCCATTCCCGGATAGAGAACTCCCGAAAGTCTTAGATCTTCAAGTTCGGCAGCAACATTAAACATCGCTATCTCTAAGTCATGTTCGCGTTGGCCATCGCTAAGTGATTTCTGAAACTCCCCGGTTTCGGCATCTACGAGATAGGCCGCGAAACCTTCGGCGTCACGCCGAAATAAAGTATTAGACAATGAACAATCGCCCCACCAAAAACCTAATAAGTGAACTCGAACTAGAAGTAATGCCAAGGCATTGGCCATGGTATTTACATCATGAGCCGTAACTGATCCAGAAAGTAGAACGCGATATGGCAATGAGTAAGGCAAGAAGCGAGTGACAATTGCGCAAGGAAGTTCTTCACCACTTGCATCAGTACGGCCTTCTACAACAGCAATTTGCTCAACACACGGAGCTTTAAGGGCAGTTAGCTCTCGTAATATCTTGTATTCGCGATTGGCAAACTCTGTAACGGTTTCCTTAACGGCATACACCGGTGCATCTTCAT
The DNA here is from genome assembly GCA_903825015.1 of uncultured Actinomycetes bacterium. Taxonomy (GTDB): domain Bacteria; phylum Actinomycetota; class Actinomycetes; order Nanopelagicales; family Nanopelagicaceae; genus Planktophila. The sequence continues at coordinate 2,960 of CAIJYZ010000004.1, read as the reverse complement.
CCGCGGTTGCACGGACTAAGCGAACAACGTGGCGTGAAATACCGCGTTTTTCAGCCAGCGCTGGATCCTCCGGCCACTCTTCCAAACTCAGATGCCAGGGCAGGCCAGTAACAGCTGCGATTTCCTCGCCTAAACCTGTTATCCGAAGGGCCATAAAGCGTATTCTTGCCTAAAAATGTGACAAGAAGATGAACACCACGTCTCATACAAGTGAGATAACTATCTTTACAATGCGTTTATGGCAATTACAACGCGCATTAAGAAGGCAACGACTCGAGCACCTAAAGCTGCCCCAGTTCCAGCTGATTATGGAATTGCAGGCGCCCCAATCAATAGATCTCACCCTTTCTATTTCGGCTTCATTGCAACCCTTGGTGCTTTAACTGCAATAGTTTTAATGCGCGCACTTGCTAGTGTTTCGCAGATATTTATTTTGATTTTGATAGCCCTCTTTTTGGCCACAGGATTAAATCCTGCTGTTGAAGCTTTGCGCAAGCGACATATGTCTCGCACCACCGCTGTCACCGTTATTTTTACAGGTGTTATTTTATTTGTAATCTTTTTCGCTCTAGTAGTGGTGCCACCCGTGATTTCTCAAGGGACTCAGCTAATTAATAAGGCTCCCACTTTGCTCTCTGATTTAACTAATAATGCCACAATTAATAAACTCAATGACCAATATGGAATTATTGATACGTTGCAATCGAAGTTAAAATCAATTACATCAGATGGCACACTTCTTATCTCGGCTTTCGGTGGTGTCGTAGGCGTTGGTAAATCAGTTTTGTCGGGGTTCTTTACATTCTTAACTATCTTGGTACTTACCCTTTACTTCATCACCTCATTGCCACAAGCAGTCAATCTTGGTCTTTCTCTTGTTCCAGCAAGTCGTCGCGAACGAGTCGGCCATCTAACTAATGCAGTTATCGCTCGTGTGGGGTCGTTCGTGGGGAGCCAAATAATAATCGCCGCAATGGCTTCAGTTTTTGTCTTCATCCTTGCTCTTGTACTTGGTCTTCCTTCACCAATCGCAATCGGAATGATTGTTCTTGTTTGCGGGCTAATTCCTTTGATAGGCCACTTCTTAGGATGCGGAATCGTCACAATAATTGCCTTGACCCAGTCGGTATTAATCGGCGCAATTGCATTTATCGCCTACGTTGTTTATGTACAGATCGAAAACTACCTCGTAACTCCACGCATTATGAAGCGCACTTTGTCAGTGCCAGGCGCTGTAACGATTATTTCGGCCTTGATTGGATCATCCCTATTGGGTCTTATTGGTGGATTACTAGCAGTGCCGGTAGCAGCATCCATCATCTTAATTTTGGATGAAGTAGTTATTCCAAGGGCAAATAACTCTTAAAACTCCAGCGGCAAACTTTGAATTGTGCCAGTGACAATTGTGTTTATCTCTGAAAGCACTCGATGAACTGCAGGTTCTCCAACCCACAAATGTTTTGCATCTTCAACCGGAATAATTCTTAACTTAGGCACAATTGAAAAGCGAGCCTTGGCCTCGTCTGGTTTTAGGTAATCATCGTGTTCAGGTACTAACGCAGTGATTGGCCGTGGATCAGAGTTCCAATAAGCCAGCTCTTCATCAGTGGTTGTGCGAAGTGGTGGACTAAGAAGAATTAATCCCTTGTGTCGCGGGTCTTTTGCATGGCGAAGCGCTAAATCAGTTCCGAAAGACCATCCGACTACCCAGAGATTTTCAAGATGCAGGATATCGAAGCAATAATCAATCATGGCCTGAACATCTAGTCCCTCTGCAACACCATTATCAAATGAACCAGTACTAGTTCCTGCTTCACTAGCAGTGCCTCGAGTATTGAACCGAACAACAGTTATGCCAGCCATCGCAGGCAAGCGGTTCGCTGCCTTTTTGTACACGTGACTATCCATCATTCCGCCGGCAATTGGCAATGGATGCAACGTTAATATAGTCCCAACAGTTTTTCCTAATGGTGCTGAAACTTCACCTACTAAATCGACACCATCGCTAGTTATGACGTGAAAAGGAGTTCGCAGCGCCGGTAATACAGTGCTGGGTCTGATTATCTCGGCCATACTTCAAATCTTATCTTTACCCCACTACGCTTTGCACCATGGCTACTAAGCGCACTCCATCATTTAATTCTCATAATCCAGCGACCGGTGAAGTTGCAGGTACTTTTCCGATAATGAACGCCAAAGAAGTTGCCGTAGTTGTTCACCATGCACGTAACGCATCGGCGCAATGGCAAAAGCTTGGTTTTGCTGGCCGTAAGAAGGTTTTATTAGCATGGTCATCACTGATTATTAATCGAATAGATGACATCGCCGCCTTGGTTTCACTTGAAACCGGCAAGCCAATTGGGGATGCAAAGCTAGAAGCAAGTATTGCGGTGGGCCATATCGGCTGGGCTGCTCGTCATGCCGAAGAGATCATGCGCACTTCATATCGTGCACCTGGTTTATTGATGGCCAACATGTCTGCAACTGTTCAACGATCTCCTCTAGGTGTTGTTGGTGTTATTGGCCCTTGGAACTATCCAATCTTTACTCCGGTCGGTTCGATCTCGTATGCACTTGCTGCCGGAAATACCGTGGTCTTTAAGCCAAGTGAATACACACCGGGTGTTGGCAAGTGGCTAGAAGAAACATTTAGTGAAGTTGCACCATTCGCAGATATCTTTACAACTATCACTGGCCTCGGAGAAACTGGCGGAGCGCTCTGTACAAGCGGTATCGATAAACTTTCATTTACCGGTTCTACTCGTACTGCCAAATTAGTTGCCGCTCAATGTGCAACAAATATGGTTCCTGTTGTCTTGGAGTGTGGCGGAAAAGATCCTGTAATTGTTGCAGCCGATGCCAATCTAGAGCGCGCCGTTGATGCAACGATGTGGTCGGCAATGGCTAACGCCGGTCAATCATGTATTGGTGCCGAACGCGTCTATGTTGATGAAAAAGTT
>CAIJYZ010000003.1 GCA_903825015.1 uncultured Actinomycetes bacterium | reverse complement strand
GTGTTTCGATTAGATCCTCCGCCGATTTCTTCTGTGGTTTCGCCCAACCCCGAAGATGTGCAGGCGTCAGAGTTTAGTGATGCCCTTGGCACCGATGTCTGGATGCTCAATATGGATAATTATAAATATGCTTTCTCACGCGGTAGTGGATCCATGACTACGACAAAAGCTTCTGTATTTTCTGGCAACTTCGTAATCAGTGCAACGACTTCAGATACTGGCGCAGTAGTGAGCGTGGTGCGAAAGCCCGATGTAACCCCGCCACCAGTACCCGCGCTAATTGACGTTGCAGAGTGGCAATACCCTGGAATAGAAATTACTAAGCCTGGTTATGCAGATGCAGATACCGCCATCGCCAGTTATCAAATATCAGTCGATGGGGTAGTCAAAGATATTCCAGTAACGGTGACAGATAGTTGGGTACCAACGATATTAAATCCATTTAGTGCGCCAAAAACCGTTCATGTTCGCGATTTACCTGAAGGCGTATATACCTTCTCAATGCGGGCTATTGATTTAGCAGGTAATAAGAGCCCATGGACTACGCCAGTAAAAGTCACCATAGATCGTGGACGGCCAGTAGTTAGCAATGATTTCTCGGTATCGGCCGTAGATGGGGATCAAATCAGCGCCACTTGGGTTGGAGCTAAAGATACTGGTAGCGGGTTATGCAAAACCAATTTAGTTAATGAAGAAGGTTTAGTGATCCAAAGCAGTTCAGCAAAGCTTCCCGTCTTTAAATTAAATAATGGGGTTGCGATTAATACAAAGGCGCAAGTATTTGATTGCATCGGCAACGGTGTTACTGGAGATTTAGTGATTTCAAATACTTTAACAAGGGCCGATAAATCTTCACGCACTGGAAAGTGGTCACCAGCAGGTTCTGCTTACGGCTTGGGTTCGCTGAAATGCGTTGGTAAGTGCACAGCTAGTTTTAGCACCAAGGGAAGATTTGATGTATTAGTTGGTCCAGGTTCAGCGCTTGTCAGCGTTGGCGCTAAAAACGTAGCTACCATCGCTGATTCCAAAGCAACGAAACTTCGTATTGGTGCAAATATTGATATTGGCACAACGAAGAAAATCGTACGAATCACCGGAAACAATTTAGTATTAATTGCACTGGCCTCCGTAACTGCTAGCTTCACAAATCAAGCAGATCTTGATCGAATGCCCGCAGTTACTGATTCTTCTTTGACAGATGCTAAGCAGCTTGCACTTTCGAAATATGGCTTTAATGCTGGCGATTTCAGTCAGGAATGGAGCGTTTTGCCAATGGATCGTGGCACAACAACTGAGGATCCAACCCTGGATTTGTGCGGTGCAAAATATCCATCGGATGCACAGCGAGTTGAACGTCGACAAGTGATTGCAACAAAGTCGGATTCTAAGTTTTCATTTCTATCAACTGAAGTCGTGCGGTATTCATCAGCTGCAGTCACCCAGGCTGCACAAAAAGAGTTAGTTGCAGCCCTTGCTCAATGCGTAATAGATAAAGGTTATAAAGATGCGGCCGGGGCTCAGGTCTCGTACTCCTTTGCCGAAATCAAAGATATTCCGGCAGGTGTAGTTGGCGAAAATGCACGTGTCTTTGTTCGGGCAACTATTGATTCAGGGGCAAATGCCCGCCAATTACTTGGTTTTTATCAATTTAATGGGGCCATGTTTACGGGGCTTTATGTCATGACTACCGGCGAGGCTGCATTTACCGATAGCCAAACTGCTGGTTGGCTTAAAGTTGCCGCCACTATGGCCACCCGCTTAAAGAATTAGAATTGGCCTAGCCGGCCGCCTTAGCTCAGTTGGTAGAGCGTCGCTCTCGTAAAGCGAAGGTCTCGGGTTCGATTCCCGAAGGCGGCTCTACTTGGTAGTGAACTTAAAAGTAAAGTTCTTTTTGAAAGCTGCGGTGTCGAGTGAAGCCTTTCCAGAGATGGCAACAAAACATGTTCCCGGCGCTTTGCTTGTGATCCACAATTCTTCTCCATGCCACTTGCCCATGCAGGTTGCCGTACCCGTGATGCGTGATGTAGCTCCAGAATCTAGGTTGAGCGGCTTTATTTTTACGGCTTCTCCAACTGTTACAACTTTATTCGAGTGCGGATAAATTACCGTTAGCTTGTTTTCAACCTTTACAAATGTATCGGCGAAGGTGAATTTCCACTTCAAATCAGCTTTATTCTTTTGCTTAATAACAACGCCATACTTTCCGACTTTCAAAGGATCTCTTGGAATAACTAAAACCAGGTGCTCATCCGAGATTATCAAACGGGCAGAGGCTCCATACAGGTGATCACTTGTCGCAAGAGAATGTTCTGTAACAACGCATATGTCCCTGCTACTGCTCAGGACCTTTCCGCTAGGAGTCGTTAAAAATGCCGAAGTTTGAAGCGAAGGCGCTACTAAAAGCGATACAAAAATTGGAAGCCCGTTGTATTTTTGAAAGTCAGCACCACATGATTCGCGTGGATCTGGACTTTCAGTGTGAAAATCATTTATAGAAATTGTTGAATTTGCACCCGGAAAGAAAATATCTTTGGTCCTGGGATCATTAGATGTACCAGCGACAGTAGCCAGAGTCGTCACTTGGTGACCTGGGAAATATCCACCCACATCAACTGGCGCCGTCCCAAAACCTACTTTTGTAAATGTTTCGTGCAACAACCCAATTGCATGAAAAGGCGCTGACATTAATTGATCAACTGGCCGTTGAGAGTAGGTAGTTGTCCAGGCAATGTCACCGGCCCCAAGTGTTGCGCCGGTTGGATCAAAGTATGGGCTCTTAGGATTTTCAATATGTAAATTTGCAAACTCATTAACGAAGAGTTTTTTATCGGTTTTTGCCAAGTAATCCGCGTGTTTTTGCGCAGCATCAGTCATAAGAGGATCTTCAATCACAGGCGATAAACCCGATGAGGCCCTATAGAAGTTTAGAACCTCTAGCCAATTAGCAGTTTTCGAAGGTAGAGCAACTTGGTTAGCAGAAGCTGCGATAGGTGCGCAGGCAAGAGCAATACAAACAATGCTGCTGACCATCAACTTCTTCAATGCTGCCTCCACTGCAACGATTCTCTTTAAGAAATAGTGTTTAGTGCCTCAACCTCTGCTGCACTTAGTTCAATAATTTGGATGATTTCATTGAGCTGATCTACCGTACGCGCAGATGCAATTGGCGCACTTACGGTTGGATTTGCACGAAGCCAAGCAAGTGCAGCAGCGGCCAATGAAGAATTATGTGCCTTAGCGATTTGATCTAATGTATCGACAACGGCAAAACCTTTTTCGTTGGTGTAATCAACAACTCCACCGGCACGAACAGATTCGACAGAAACGCCTGGACGATATTTTCCGGTCAAGAATCCCCGAGCAATTCCAAAGTATGGAATACAAGAGATTCCGTTCTCTGCCAAAATCGGTGACATCTCTGATTCAAAAGGATTGCGCACCATTAAGTTGTAATGCTCTTGCACTGCGATATATGAGGGCAAAGAGTTATCTTCACTAAATTTCAACGCTTCTTGCAAACGTGATGGCGTGAAATTGGAGGCGGCGATGTATCGGACTTTGCCTTGCGCGATTAATTGAGCATAAGCGCCCATAGTTTCTTCCATCGAAACCTTGTCATCATCTTCGTGGCTGTAATAAAGATCGATGTAATCGGTTTGCAAGCGATCTAATGATTCATCGCATGCGGCGAGAATATTTGCAGCGCTTAATCCTGGGCGGCGCGAAAACTTAGCTACTTTGGTTGCAATAACCATTTCGCTGCGATTGCCGCGAGCTTTCATCCATGTGCCAAGAATCTTTTCTGAATCTCCGCCGGTGTTTGCCTCTTTCCATTCACTATATACATCGGCAGTATCGATGAAATTTCCACCATGGCCAGCGTATGCATCTAAAACGGCGTGAGATTGGGCTTCGTCGGCGCTCCAACCAAAGACGTTTCCACCCAGGCATAAGGGATGAACTACAAGGTCAGATTCTGGAATGGTGATCATGAACTCACAGTAAGGCACAATTGCGCTGTGGTCGACACTACTGGTGGGTTTACAAGTGCAGGGCTGGCGTTAGAAGCCAGGACCCTAGAACTGCCATCGTTATCGCAAAAAGAAGCGATCGAAATTGGTGAGATTGCATTAGATCTGGGCTTTGATCGTGGTGTGCCAATTGCAGTTGAAGTTCGACTGAAAGATTGGACCGTCTTTCATGCATCACTGCCTGGATCAAGCGCTGAAAATGATGAATGGATTTCGCGCAAAGCGGCCGTAGTTTTAGCAACTGGTAATTCAACTATGTACGAAAGAGTCTTGGCCGAAGAACAAGGAATCGATTGGTATGCAGTTAAAGGTTTACCTGAAAAGACGCATGCAATACACGGCGGCGGATTGCCGTTAAATGTTTCAGGCTTTGGTTGCATGGGAATTTTATTAATTAGCGGCCTACCGCAAGTACAAGATCATTTACTGGGTGTTGAAGTATTAACTGAATTTTTAGCGCGCAAGGGTGAACTACCGTGAGCATCTGGGTTTGCGGCGAAGTATTAATTGATATTTTGCCAACTGGTCCTGTAGTTGGTGGTGGTCCTGCCAATACTGCAAAAGCTTTGGCTCGCTTAGGTTATGACGTTGATTTCATCGATGGAATTTCAACGGATGAATATGGAACAAGTGCACGTAAAGAGTTAAAACGTGACGGTGTTGGTTTAGATTTATCTTTGAGCAGTGACAAACCAACATGCACCGCGACAGTTACTTTAGATTCAAATGGCAGCGCAAGTTATGAGTTTCTTATCGATGGAACTGCAACATTTGATTTCAATAAATCCTGGCTGCCAGATCCTTCAAGGATAAAACCATCGGTATTACACATTGGCACGTTAGTAACGATTATTGAGCCTGGAGCCAGCGTTTTATTTGATTGGGCCGTACAGGTTGGTGAATTCGCACCGATCGTCTTTGATCCCAATATCCGTCCATCAGTGATGGCTGATCGCGAAAAGTACGCATTAGCCGTTGAAAAATGGGTCGGTATTTCATCGGTTGTGAAAGTTAGCGATGACGATATTAAGTGGTTGTATCCTGAAGAATCACTTGATGTTGTTGCACATCGCTGGATTGCCGGTGGAGTTAGTTGCGTAGTTATTACTCGCGGTGCACACGGGCTTATTGGTTTTACAGAACATGGCATGGAAGAAGTCGATGGCGCGAAAGTTGATGTTGTGGACACGGTCGGGGCCGGCGATACTGTGGGTGCAATCGTTGTTGAAGGCATTATTAAACACTCGGTTCATGGCCTACAGGGATATGCATTAAATGAAGTTCTGCATAAGGCAGCTATCGCTGCTGGGATTACTTGTTCACGTGCTGGCGCACAGCCTCCACGAACGCACGAATTAATAGAAGCGATGGAAAAATAATGCAATTTATCGATGACGCCGAATTCCAGATTGCAATTGATGATGACAATGGCGCGCGCATTACTTCACTCAAGTGGCGTGACAACGAATTCACTGTTCCATTTCGTGGACAAGTTCATACTTCGGGTTGGTATGCAATGGCGCCTTGGGCTGGGCGTATAAATGAAGGATTGATTAAAGATGCACAAGGCCAGGAGTTCCAACTTCCTGCAACTATTGATCCACCTCATGCATTGCATGGTTTTGGCCTCATTAGTTCTTGGCAGGAAATCGGCCCTGGACGTTCACTTTTACATTTACCTGCACCATATAACGGCGCAACAGTCGAACAATCTATTGAAGTTCTAGATGATGCGATTCGTTGGTCTCTTGAATACGAACCTAATGGTTGCGAACTGCCAGCCTGGATGGGTTTTCATCCCTGGTTTGCCCGTGATCTTGATCGAGGTGGCAGTGCTGAAATTGAATTTGATGCAACTGAAATGTTGGTTCGCGGAAGTGATGGAATTCCAACAGGTAAACGAAGCCAACTAACGCCGCAACCTTGGGATGATGCATTTACTGGAATCAAAGGTACTCCGGCCGTTGTTTGGGAAGATGTTGCGCGGATTTCTATCGAATGCGATGCACCTTGGTGGGTTGTTTTTACTGAAGATAGCGAAGGCGTATGTCTAGAACCGCAGACCGCACCCCCTGATGCGCAAAATTTAGGAATAAGTGGCGAGAACTACATCGAAGCTTTGTTTGTTTTTGAATCCCTTGAATAGACTCGGCACATGATTAATCGCGAAAACTTAGCTGCATTGCGCAAGAAAGAAGATGAACGCTTTCTTCTTTTGCATCCAACGTCAGGTGAACTCTTTAAGCAGGGCCAAGCACACATGCCTGGCGGAGTTCCAATGTCATGGATGGCTAAGTGGCCTGGTGCGTATCCAGTCTTTGTAAAAGAGGCTAAAGGCGCGCGCTTTACCGACGTCGATGGCAATACCTATATTGATTTTTGTTTAGGCGATACCGGCTCGATGACTGGGCATTCACCTGATGCAACCGTTGCCGCGATCCGCGAACAAGTCGGCAAGGGTATAACTGCCATGTTGCCAACAGCTGATGCTGCAATTGTTTCGGCCGAACTTTCACGCCGCTTTGGTCTGCCGCTTTGGCAGTTTACGGTTTCAGCGACCGATGCAAACCGTCACGTGATTCGTTATAGCCGAATGATTACAGGGCGTTCAAAGATTGTTGTTATCGATCGCTGCTATCACGGCTCAGTAGATGAAACTTTCGCAACTCTTGATGAGGCTGGCAATACCGTAGCCCGCGAAGGAAATATCGGCGCACCAGTTGCACTTGATCAGACAACTCGGGTCGTTGAATTTAACGATATCGCGGCAATGGAAAAAGCTTTAGCCCATGGCGATGTTGCAGCGATCTTGATGGAACCTGCAATGACAAATGTTGGAATCGTTTTGCCATTAGCTGGATACCTTGAAGCGGTACAAGAGTTAGCTAAGAAATATGGCACCATCTTGATTATCGATGAGACTCACACAATCTCTGTCGGTCCTGGCGGAATGACGGCAGATCGCGGATTAAAACCTGACTTTTTAACTATTGGTAAAGCTATTGCTGGTGGTATTCCAACAGGAACATTTGGAATGACTCAGAAAATTGCCGATGATATTAAGCGCATGGTTGAACTAGAAATCATAGATACCGGGGGAATCGGTGGAACTTTGGCCGGAAACGCCTTATCTCTTGCATCAATGCGCGCAACGTTGACTCAGGTGTTAACTCAGGAAAACTTCAATCACATGATTGATTTGGGTACACGATGGTCCGATGGCGTAGATGGCGCCATCAAAGAGTTTGATCTGCCCTGGACATGTAATCGATTAGGTGCACGTGGTGAATATATGTTTGGCAAAACCGCTCCAGTTACTGGTGCCGATGCCAACAATGCAGGCGATTTTGAATTAGAGCAGTACATACATCTGCGTATGTTGAATGATGGATTCTTAATCACGCCATTCCACAATATGGCGCTGATGTGTCCAGATACAACAGCGGCTGATGTCGACGCGCATACCAAGGCCTTCAGGGCTATGTGCGCCGAACTCGTGCGGTGATAACCTCCTCGGCATGACTTACGACGTTAATAAGATTCGCGCCCATTTTCCTGCTTTAAATACCGGCCTTGCATATTTTGATGGCCCTGGCGGAAGTCAGGTGCCAGATGTTGTAGGCGCAGCAATTGCAGCGGCGATTACTAAACCAATTTCTAACCGAAACGTTAATACCGAATCAGAGAAAAACGCTGAAGAGTACGTATTGGGCTTTCGCCAAGCCGTAGGCGATTTAATCGATGTAGATCCACGTGGAGTTGTTTACGGTCGATCATGGACGCAGCTTTCTTACGACTTCTCGCGCACTCTTGCAAAAAACTGGGGACCTGGGGATGAAATAGTTGTAAGTCGCCTTGATCACGATTCAAATATTCGTCCATGGATTCAAGCCGCAGAAGCTGTAGGTGCAACAGTTCGCTGGGCCGAATTCGATATTGAAACCTCTGAATTAACCGTTGCCGCAGTTGAAGCGGTTTTATCTCCCAACACGAAGTTAGTTGCAGTAACCGGTGCCGGAAATACGATTGGTACTCGCCCAGATCTTAAAGCGATCGGCGCCGCGGTTCACAAAGTTGGCGCATTGTTTTACGTAGATGGCGTACACCTAACTGCGCATGCAGCAATTAGTGCGAAAGAAATCGGCGCAGATTTCTACGGCTTCTCTTTTTATAAGTTGATGGGTCCTCATTGCGCAGCGTTGGCCGCATCTCCTGCATTGCTTGAAACGCTTAACAATGACAAGTTACTACCCGCTACAAATATCGTTCCAGAACGTTTTGAATTTGGAACTCTGCCATACGAACTTATGGCTGGTTGCATCGCAGCGGTTGATTTCATTGCAGACATGGCGCCAGGAAATGCCACAAATCGACGCGACAAAATTGTAAATTCCATGAATGCATTAGAAAAATATGAAGATGAACTTCTTGTATACCTAGAGGATTCTGTTAAAGCGCTACCTGGGGTAACAATGTATGGACATGCAAAGCACCGCACACCAACTATTTACTTTTCATTTGCAGGCCACGACAGCGTTGATATTTACAAAGCAATGGCGTTCAAAAGCGTCACACTTCCTGCCTCCAATTTCTATGCCCTTGAGGTATCGCGCAAGTTGGGTCTTGGTGATGCTGGGGCTTTGCGCGCTGGATTGGCTCCATATTCAACAAAAGATGACGTAGATCGCTTAATCACAGGCTTAAAAGAGCTTATTGCCTAGGGCTTTTCACACGATACCCACAAGTAAGGCAGGGGTTAGCCACAAAAAGGAGCTCTATCTTTTACTTATCCGCAAGAGGTTGTGGAAGAGAAGAGGAATTTCATGATCATGTTAAAGCGATCTATCGCAGCAGCAACTGCTGCCGGTCTATTTGCACTTGCCGGAATCTCTGGAGCTAGCGCAGTTGAAACAACAAATCCGGTTGTTAAGAAGGTTGCACTTACTCCTGAACAAAAGGCAGCATTTGATGCAGCGCGAGCAGCATTTAACTCAGCACAAATTGCACGCCAAAACGCATTAGCAACAGTGCACTCAACTATCGCAACAGCGATGGCAGTACGCAATGCAGCTGTAGCTGCTGCAACAACTCCTGAAGCTAGAAAAGCTGCACGCGATGCTTTCAAAGCTGCAGCAGCTGCTGCACGAGCAAGTATTCCTGCAAAGCCAGTTCGACCTGTTCGACCTTAAAAGGACCGGGAAGAAATAAAAAAGGAGCCAGTTCCCCTGGCTCCTTTTTTCTTGCCTAGTTAAAGCCTAAGGATTCGTAGAGCTTTAAACCCTTTTCATTATCGGCATCCACAAACAACATCGCATGCTTTAAACCTTTTGAAACAAAGTAGTTAATGGCTTCAACTGAAAGTGCCCGTGCAATTCCTTTGCCGTGCTGTTCTGGGGCGGTACCCACTACATATAGCTCTCCAACAGGATCCTGATTAACTAAATCTTGATGAATCTTGGTCCAGACGAAACCTTCAATTACACCTGCGTTTGTAGCTAGAAAAAATCCAGCAGGATCAAACCATGGTTCGGCGATGCGATTATCTAGGTCGGCCATAGCCCAATTTCCTTGATCGGCATGATGAGCGAAAATTCTGTTATTCAAATCAAGCCACTGTTGCTTATGAATTAATGGGTCAAATATTTCGATTGTGTAGTCATGGTCGGACTGTGGAAGCGAATCCCTATTTAAATCGCGGTGTAGCTTAAGAATATGACGCATGGCTTATGCATCGACAGTGAAGCGATAACCAACATTTCTTACCGTTCCGATGATTGCTTCGAACTCTGGGCCAAGTTTTGAACGCAAGCGGCGAATATGCACATCTACTGTTCGAGTGCCACCGAAATAGTCATAGCCCCAAATTTCCTGCAACAACTGTGCACGAGTAAATACGCGCCCTGGATGCTGTGCTAAATACTTTAGAAGTTCAAACTCTTTAAAAGTTAAATCAAGTACTTCACCTTTTAGTCGCGCTGTATACGTTGACTCATCGATAGCTACATCGCCACTGCGAATTTCACCATTGTGTGGATCATTTTCAAGAGCTGCAGCAGCCTGTTTACCAAGTGCGATTCGGATACGTGCATCGACTTCAGCAGGGCCAGCGGTATCAAGAATTACATCACTGATACCCCAGTCAGCGTTAAATGCAGATAGACCGCCTTCGGTAGTGATTGAAATAATTGGGCAACCAATTCCAGTTGTAGTAATTAACTTAGTTAAAGATTTCGCTGCAGGAAGTTCGCGGCGTGCATCAATTAATAAAACATCAACATCAGGTGCATCAACTAATACTGAAGCTTCGGCGGGCAAGATGCGAACGTTGTGCTGAAGCAAACCAAGTGCGGGTAAAACCTCAGCACTAGCACCAAGGGTATTTGTGAGTAGCAGAACCTTGGCCATTGGTACAGACTACCCTCGTGAAATCATTGATTCCAATCGTCGTCGTGCTTTCTATTGCTAGCGCCTATGGCATTTGGTATCAACGCTCTAGAGGCGTAATAAAGGCGCAAAATAAGGCTGGAATCATCACTGAAGAAATGATTGGTGCGGCCCTTGGATCAAGGGTCACCTTGGTTCAGTTCTCATCGGCCTTCTGTACTCCATGCCGGGCAACTCGTGCCCTGTTAGAAAATGTTGTCGAAGGTTTGAATGATGTTGTACATATCGATATCGATGCCGAAGATCATTTAGCACTAGTCCGTCAGCTAAATATATTAAGTACACCAACAACACTTATCGTGAACTCTTCAGGCCAAGAAGTAGGACGAGCAGTTGGCGCACCAAAGCGCGAACAAGTTCTTAATGCGCTATCTGCCATTAGATAGTTTGTGCGAATAATTCGCAACTCGCGTTTTTGATTTTACTTCTTTACGATTCACCAATGTCAACAATAAAGATTTCACCAACAAGATCCACAGTGATTGATGCTCGTGGACCACGTTTTGGTGCAGTGATTACAACAGCAGTTCTAGCGACCGCACTAGCAACATCTAACCTCTGGGTCATTGTTGCGCAGGCAATTGTTTTTGCAATCGGTGCTTTTCGTGGTCCACAGTTCACTCCATACGCTGCAATTTTCCGTAACGTAGTTAAGCCACGACTTAAGAGTGAAGTTGTTACTGAAGACGTGCGTCCGCCACAGTTTGCACAGAGTGTCGGGCTTCTTTTTGCACTAACTGCCATCGTTGGATCTCTAACAGGAATCTCAGCGATATTCATAATTGCAGTTTCATTTGCACTTGCAGCAGCATTTCTAAATGCGGCCTTTAATTTCTGCCTGGGTTGTGAGATATACCTACTCATTCTTCGGCTACGATAAGCACATGGCAGAACAACACGAACTACGCGATAAAGGTTTACGTTTAACGCCACAACGCGAACTAGTGCTTGCGGCTGTTCGCGAACTAGGCCACTCAACTCCTGAAGAAGTTGCAGCCAATGTTCGCCTCACACATCCAGGAATTAATCTTTCAACGGTCTATCGCAACCTTGAAACTCTTGAAAACGTTGGTTTAGTTCAACATTCACATTTAGGTCATGGAGGCGTTCGATACCACGCTTCAAATGAAGACTTACATGCCCACCTCAACTGTGAACATTGCGGAGCAATTATTGAAGTTCCTATTGGAGCTACTGCTTCATTTACCCAGGCACTTCTTGATGATTATGGTTTTCACACCGATCTTGCGCACTTAGCAATTGCCGGTCGTTGCGAATCTTGCTTCACAAAGCCCTAAACTCTTAGGCACTATGACTGCAGTAACCGTTGAAGATGGCCCTGATAAGGGAGCTATTTGGCATTTCGGAGAACCAGTAAAAGAACAGCGCGCTTTAGAAGCTGGTACTGCGTGGGCCGATTTATCTCATCTTTCAGTTGTTGCCGTAAGCGGTGAAGATCGCCTTAAGTGGCTGCATGATTTAACTACTCAGTTCTTAAGTGATTTACCCGTTGGCATTTGGAAGTCGGCGATGATCCTAGATCCACAAGGTCACGTTGAATATCAATTTAATTTAGTTGATGACGCAACAACAACCTGGTTAGTTTTAGATCCTGGCTATGCAGATACTTTGGTTGCTTACTTAACAAAGATGAAGTTCATGCTCAAAGTAGATGTTCGCGATGCATCTACTGAATTCGCAGTTTTACGAGCACCAGGTGCAACAACTGAACTCGGTGGACCATTTGCACTTGTACCCCGCAAAGAAGTTGAACAGATGGCGCAAACCTTTAATGCGGTTGCGACTCAAGTTGGCACTTGGGCTTTAGATGCCGAACGCGTTGCAGCGCATCGTCCGCGAATTGGTTTTGAAACCGATCACAAATCTATTCCAAATGAACTTGGCGTCTTAAATGGCGCAGTGCATATGAATAAGGGTTGTTATCGTGGACAAGAAACTGTTGCAAAGATATTTAACTTAGGAAATCCTCCGCGGCGTTTAGTAATGCTCCACCTTGATGGCAGCGATGTTGGTTTCCCGGCAACTGGCGCAAAGATTGAAAATGAAGGCGTGGTTGTTGGCTTTATTGGCACTGTGGCTAGACATCACGAACTTGGCACAATTGCGCTGGCGATGATTAAGCGAAATACACCAACCGATGCCACGCTTACAGTCGATGGAATTCCCGCATCACAGCAGGTCATTGTTTAACCGCTACGATTTGGCACGTGGAGCTATTTACCTCAGTAACCCTTGGCGTTGTTGCCATTGCACTAGGTATTGCGCTCATTGTGTACGCATTTCGTGGACGCCAATCGCAAGCTCGGCGCTCACCCAAATTTAGAGGACGTCCATAAATGGTTTTTACAATCCCTGAAGGATTGCATCCAGATCTCAATCCATTGGCATGGTTAGTTGGAACATGGCGCGGTAAAGGTCGTGGTGAATATCCAACTATTCAACCTTTTGAATTCGCCCATGAAGTTGTTTTCAACCATGATGGACGTAACTTCCTTAATTATTATTCACGCTCTTGGATTCTCGATGGAGATGGCGAAATTCTTCGTCCTGCAGCATCTGAAGCAGGTTTTTGGCGCGTAAAACCCAATAATGTTTTGGAAGTTTTGATATCACATAGCTCCGGTATTACTGAAGGATGGGTTGGTCATTTTGATGGACCAAAGATTCAACTTGTTATGGATCAACCATATTCATCACCTAGTGCAAAGATTGTGACTGAAGGCGTACGACTGTATGGACTAGTTGAAGGTGAACTATTTTTCGCATATGACATGGCAACCCCAGAACATGAGCTTCAGGCACATATTTGGTCGACAATGCCGCGTTCAACCGAATGAAGTTAGGTGAAGTTCTAGCCGAAGTAACACGCGGTGGAAAAACTGAATCACTTCACGCAGGCCATCTTGTCATTCTTAATGCCGATGGTTCGATTGCTTTTAAAAAAGGTGATCCTACGATGGCGATGTATTCACGATCATCACTTAAATCAATTCAAGCATCTGCAATGGTTCGTGCTGGATTAGATCTTGAGCCACGTCTATTAGCACTTGTTTGTGCATCTCATGCTGGTACACAAATTCACCAAACAGGTACCCAATCAATTCTTGCCAAAGCAGGTTTAGATGAACATTCACTGCAATGCGTCATGGATCGTCCAATTGATGAAGAGTTAAGGCGTACATCTCAACCAACGCGTTTAGCCATGAACTGCAGCGGTAAACATGCAGGAATGATTGTTACCTGTCATATCAATGGCTGGCCGATCGATTCTTATTTGAGCCCGGAGCACCCATTACAAAAAGCTATTGCCGAAGAAGTTGAAACAATGAGCGGTGAAAGCATTGTGAACACAACGGTGGATGGTTGCGGGGCACCATTATTTATGTTTTCACTTCTTGGATTGGCCCGAGCTATCCGAAACCTAACTATTTCAACTGATCCAGTGCATCAAAGCGTTGTGCAAGCCTGCCGTGATTTTCCAGAGATGGTTTCAGGTCAGGGCAGACTTGCAACACGTATGATGCAAAATATTGAAGGTTTATTTATGAAAGATGGTGCCGAAGGCGTCAACGTTGCTTCACTACCTGATGGCCGCACATTGGCGTTAAAAATAAGTGATGGAAATGCACGGG
Organism: uncultured Actinomycetes bacterium; assembly: GCA_903825015.1. Lineage (GTDB taxonomy): Bacteria > Actinomycetota > Actinomycetes > Nanopelagicales > Nanopelagicaceae > Planktophila. The sequence goes on along the minus strand of CAIJYZ010000003.1, from coordinate 3,747 downwards.
TAGTACCTGCAGTAACAACGGCTGCGCTAAAGATTCTTGGAATCGATACACATGAGCACGAGGAAAATACATTTGGTGGCGGCAAACCAGTCGGCACCATTCGCGCAACCTTCCCTTGATTCTCTTTTTTTGAGGTTGGCGCGTACCCTTTGAACATGAATGGCCGCATTGCAACCTTGATGGTGCATACATCACCACTGGATCAACCAGGTATTGGTGATGCTGGTGGCATGAATATCTACGTCGTTGAATCTGCCCAGCGCATGGCTGCCAGCGGAGTTTCAGTAGATATCTTCACTCGCCGAACTAATGCAGAGCAGCCAGAGATAGTTGAAATTTCAAAAGGTGTTCGAGTACGCCACTTTGATTGCGGCCATGGAGTTCTTACGAAAGAACAGCTTCCGGCACATATCTTGGGGCTTTCAAAAGAGTTTTTAAGGATTGCTAAGCAAGAAAATTACGATGTGATCCATTCGCATTATTGGATCTCTGGAAAAGTTGCGATGCCTGCAAGCAAAGAACTTGGGATTCCACTAGTCCACACAATGCACACCATGGCACGTGTGAAGAATTTGAATTTGGCCGAAGGTGAAATCCCTGAACCGATGATTCGCGTCCAAGGTGAAACGCAAGTAGTTGCGGCAGCGCAAGCGTTAATTGCCAATACTGATGCCGAAGGTGCCAGCCTTGTTTCTCTCTATGATGCTTGCCCAGATGTTGTTCACGTCGTAACACCAGGTGTTGATCTATATACATTTACACCAGGTGCTGGCCGAGCAGCTGCCCGTGATTTCGTTGGCATCGATCATGACGCTCTAGTTGTTACTTTTGTCGGCCGTATTCAGCCACATAAAGGTCCTGAAGTTTTGATTCGCGCTGCTTCTGAACTTGTTAAACACTCTCCTCAACTGCGCCCTAAGTTGGTCATCAACATTATTGGCGGTGCTTCGGGTGCAAATACAGAAGAAGTAGAGCGGTTAAAAGAGTTAACAACTTGGCTTGGAATCGATGATGTTGTTAGTTTTACTCCACCAGTACTTCGTGCAGATTTACCGCAGTGGTATCGCGCCGCAGATTTAGTTTGCGTTCCAAGTTATTCCGAAAGTTTTGGTCTAGTTGCACTTGAGGCCCAAGCCTGCGGAACCCCAGTTGTTGCAACAGCAGTTGGCGGTCTTCGCACAGCAGTAGCTGATGGTATTTCAGGGGTTTTAGTTGATGGCCATGATGCAAAAGCCTGGTCTTCAGTCATCGCACGTTTATTGCAGGAACCACAGCGCCGTGTTTTGCTATCAATGGGTGCAATCGAACACGCGTCACACTTTGGTTGGGATGCAACTGCTCGTGGAACTTTAGATATTTATGATCAAGTTATCACCGAACACGATGCTGCTCTCAAAATCGCTGGCCAATAAATGGCTGCGATTGACCCACGGATTACTCTCGAAGAGTTTCTTGATTCACATGATTTAGAGTACGAGCGCAAAGATGACAATACATTTTTAGTAACTTTGCCAGGAGAGAAGAAGTTACAGACGCACTGTGCATTAGTAGTTGGCGATCATTCACTGAGTGTTAATGCCTTTGTTATCCGCAAACCTGATGACAATGAGGCGGCAGTACACGCTTGGTGCATGGCTAAAAACGCATCACTTTATGGAATCGCATTTGCAATAAATGAAGTTCGCGATATTTTCTTAGTCGGCCGCTTGCCGTTAAGCGCTGTGACTGATCGCGAAATCGATCGCCTAGTCGGCTCTGTCCTTCAAATCTCTGATTCATCATTTAATCCGCTTTTAGAACTTGGTTTTGCCAATGCAATTCGTCGTGAATGGGCTTGGCGACTATCACGTGGTGAATCCTTGGCTAATTTAGAGGCTTTCAAGCATTTGGTTTAGGATGAGGCCATGAGCAACCACGAACTTATTCTTTTGCGCCATGGCGAATCCGAATGGAATGCCAAGAATCTTTTCACTGGATGGGTTGATGTTCGCCTTTCCGAAAAAGGCGAAGAAGAGGCACGCCGCGGCGGCGCGCTTTTGGCCGAACGTGGATTGTTGCCAGATCTAGTTCACACATCGTTGTTGCGCCGAGCAATTCACACTTCGCAGTTAGCTCTTGATACTTGCGATCGCCATTGGATCCCGGTTAAGCGTTCATGGCGTTTGAATGAGCGCCATTACGGTGCGTTGCAAGGCAAAGACAAGGCTCAAACCCTTGCCCAGTACGGTGAAGAGCAGTTCCAGCTATGGCGCCGATCTTTTGATGTTCCGCCTCCTGCGATTGACGATAACGATGAATTTTCTCAATCAGGTGATCCACGTTACGCAGATATCGTTGCACCAAAGACCGAGTGCCTAAAGGATGTTATCGAACGCATGTTGCCGTATTGGCACGAATCAATTGTTCCTGACCTGCAAGCTGGCAAACGAGTTTTGGTTACTGCTCATGGAAACTCATTGCGTGCATTAGTTAAGCATTTGGATGGAATCTCCGATGCCGATATTGCAGGCCTTAATATTCCAACTGGAATTCCTTTGTACTACAAACTCAATGCTGATTTAACTCCAACGGTTAAGGGTGGCGAGTACTTAGATCCAGCGGCAGCAAAGGAAGCTATTGCAGCAGTTGCAAATCAAGGTAAGAAGTAAAAAATTTAAGCAGTGATGCCAGCGTATGTATCACGCTGATCACGAATAATTGCTTGAACAGTTACTTGTCCAGCGTGAGCAAAGAACATTGTTATTTGCACGCTTTGTCCAGCAACTGCACCAAGAGCAGCCACAACTGCCTTTGCATTAGCACTTGGGCCTTCAAAGATTACGGGCATATTTTGCGCCAATGTATTTGTTCCAGTAACAGTTGCTACTTGTCCGTTAATTGCTAAGCCGAGTAACGCATCTTCAGTAGGCAGAGAGTTAACGAGTGTTCCGACCAATACGCCAGCACCTTCAGGTGTAGCCACAACGAGAATATTTACTAATTTAATATTATTGCCATCAGAAGTTATTACAGCCTCAACCCCATCAGTAACTTGTTTTATATTGCGAGTCGATGCACTTGTACCAGCACCGCAGCCAGTTAGAGAAAGGGCTAATGTTGCAATTAATAATGCAGTTAGTGTGCGACGCATAGGCGCAATTGTCTCACATCAAATAAGTAGTGAATAACGCTTGTTATACGGGGTTTTCTCATTCAGATTATGCTGGTAGAATTGACCCTCTAGCGAAGGGCATCACATGAGCTTTAAGGTCGGCGAAACCGTTGTTTATCCTCATCACGGGGCTGCATTAATCGAAGCAATCGAAACTCGCGTGATCAAGGGTGAAGAAAAAACCTACCTAGTGTTAAAAGTTGCTCAAGGTGATTTAACCGTACGTGTTCCTGCAGACAATGTTGATCTTGTCGGCGTTCGCGATGTCGTAGATTCAGCTGGTCTAGATCGCGTATTTAACGTATTGCGTCAGCCTTACACAGAAGAACCAACTAACTGGTCACGCCGTTACAAGGCAAACCTTGAAAAATTAGCATCAGGTGATGTTATTAAGGTCGCTGAAGTTGTTCGCGATTTATATCGCCGCGACTTAGACCGTGGTTTATCAGCTGGTGAAAAGCGCATGCTCGCCAAGGCGAAGCAGATTCTTATTTCAGAGCTTGCTCTTGCAGAGCGCACTGATGAAGAGAAGGCTGCAACGATCCTTGACGAGGTTCTAGCTTCCTAAGTTTTCACACTTATATGAAGTGCGCAGC
>CAIJYZ010000002.1 GCA_903825015.1 uncultured Actinomycetes bacterium | reverse complement strand
TTTAGCACCGCGATTGCTTTCATGCTTTTCTTTATAGTTATTGTTGAAATTGGGCCGGCACGTGGATCGCTGACAACTTATGTAAATACCGCAATTGCAGTTGTCCTTGGAATTATTATCTTGGGCGAGCCAATTACTTTAGGAATCATCGTCGGTTTACCGATGGTTGTACTTGGTTCATTTTTAGCAAGCCGAAAATCTTCAGTTTAGCTTCGCTCTTCAAAACCTAACTTATCGAGCATACGTGCATCACGCTGCCACTCTTTTGAAACCTTAATGTGTAGACCTAGGAAAATCTTTGCCGCTAATGCTCGTTCGATATCTGCGCGCGCACGAATACCGATTTCCTTTAATCGAACACCTTGATGGCCAAGAAGTATTGCCCGCTGTGTATCGCGTTCTACATGGATAGTTGCGTGAACATCGTAGAAAGGGCGTGATCCCTTTTCTTCTCGCTCACCAAACTCATCAATTGTGACAACGATCGAGTGTGGCAGCTCTTCTCGAACATCTTGTAGCGCGGCTTCACGGATAAATTCGCAGATCAACTGTTCGATAGCTTGATCACTAGTTGTGCCTTCGGGGTAATACTGAGGTCCGGCCGGCAAATTTGCACCGATGAGTTGATTGAGTAAATCAATTTGATCGTGAATCGCTGCCGAGACCGGAATAATTTCATCCCATACAAAGCCCTGAGCCAAATTCATAATGCCAGTTAAACGAATCGCTAACTTTTCCTTCGACAATAAATCAGTCTTAGTAATAACTGCAAACTTCTTTGCACGAGGATGTTTAGCTATTTCCTGGGCAATAAATACATCTCCAGCACCTGAAGTTTCATCAGTAGGAATACACATAATTACGACATCGACTGAATCCATAGATTGATCGACAACAGCGTTAAGGCGCTGACCCAATAAAGTCTTTGGCTTGTGCACACCAGGTGTATCAACGAGCACAGCTTGAAAATTATCTCCATGCACAATGCCACGGATTGCACTTCGTGTGGTGTTGGGGTGGTGAGAAGTAATAGCGATTTTGCTACCAACAAGTGCGTTAATGAGAGTGGATTTTCCAACGTTTGGGCGGCCAACAATGGCTACAAAGCCCGAACGGAAATCACTCATAGGCTTATTCTCTCATTGATTTATACCGATGAACTCCACAGCATCTGCAATTGATGTGACGATTTCAGCGGCGCGTTCGCCAATTAGTCGATGACAACCTTCACTAGTTGGAGAATTAATGGGTCCTGGTATTGCCATTACTGGACGCATTAATTCAGCTGCATCTCTAGCGGTACGAAGTGAGCCACTTCTAAATGCTGCCTCGACAACTAATGTGGCCTGTGAAATGGAAGCAATTAAGCGATTACGAGTTAAGAATCTATGGGGCAATGCTTTTTCACCTGGCATAAATTCAGTGATGATTGCACCTGATTCGCAAATCTCTTCAAATAAACGGGCATTGCCTGCCGGATAATTGATATCAATTCCACATGCAATGACAGCAATTGTTGCTCCTTCGGCAGCAAGGGCGCCTTTATGTGCAAATGAATCGATTCCATATGCCCCGCCACTAACGATGCTCCATTGGCGATCGACAAAGCCTGCAGCAAAATCCCCAGCAATTCGCGCGCCGTAATTTGTCGGATTGCGTGTACCAACAATTGCCAATGAATCTGATTGCAATACTTCAAGATTTCCCTTTGCAACAAGTGCGATGGGTGGTGCAGCTAAATCCTCAACTCTGGCTGGCCAATATAGATCGCCTGGGACAATTAATTTCGCGCCACAACTTTCTATGGAGGTCAAAATCTGATCGGCAGAAAGTGAAGAGATTTGCTTAATCAAAGGCCCATATTTAATGCTGTCATAGCCACCATTTAATAGTTTTTCATAAATCCGCAATGCAGATGAGCCAAAGATTTCCTGTGACCAGAAACCATGTCCGCCTTCAACAGCGCCAAATAAAATTGCCCTCGCTTCGAGTTCGTTCATAGTTCACTACCGCCACGCAAGGTGTGCGCCATCTGAACATCATCCAAAGTTGGAACGCCATGTCCTTTGATGTCAGCCAAAGTCCATGAAACGCGAATAATTTTATGAAGTCCTCGAGCAGTTATATGTTCTTTATCTAACTCATCGTGAAGAAAATTCATTGCATCTCGTTGAGGCTGAAAAACGGTTCGCAACGCCCTTGATGGTATTTGAGAGTTAAGCGACCAGTTGTAATCACTGAAGCGTTCAGAGGCAACTTTACGTGCTGCAATAACTCGAGCACGAATATCTGCACTTGATTCACCCAAATCGGTACGCGCCATATCCACTCGCCCCACAGGATCTACTTGCACCCGCATATCGATTCGATCCATAAGCGGACCAGATAAGCGTCCTAAGTATCGGCGCACTTGTTGCGACGAACATGTGCAGTTACGCCCTCGACCAGTGAATTTTCCGCAAGGACAAGGGTTGGCTGCCAGGACAAGTAGAAACTGCGCAGGAAAAGTTACATTACCAATGCTTCGAGCAATTGTAATTGTTCCCGCTTCTAATGGTTGGCGCAGTGAATCCAATACTCCTGATGGACATTCAGGTGCTTCATCAATAAATAAAACTCCGTGGTGGGCCAATGAGCACGCTCCAGGTTTTATTACATGTGCACCTCCCCCAACCATTGCAACACGTGTTGTTGTGTGATGCGGTGAAACTATTGGAGCAATTAGCGATGTTGGAGATCGCGACACAAAAGATCCTGCAATTGAATGTACTGCCGTTACTTCTAGGGCTTGAGTAATTGTTAACGTAGGCAGAATCGTTGGAATGCGTTCGGCAATCATTGTCTTTCCTGCCCCAGGTGGACCAATCAACAAGATGTGATGGCCACCAGTTGCAGCGATTTCAGCAGCCAGCCGAGCCTGAGGTTGGCCCGCGACATCGGCAAAATCTAAAAGCTCATCGCTAGGTTGCCAATCTAAATCGATCTCATCGGCGATTTCGCGTTCACCAGTACGAAGCCAACGCAAGACCTGCTTAACATGTCCCATCGCAATGATTTCGACACCTTGCATTAATTTAGCTTCTTGATAATTTGCAGTGGGTACAACGGCAATCTTTATTCCGCTCTTTTTCGCAGCAATCAGAGCCGGCAATACTCCACGCACCGAACGGATTCGGCCATCTAATGCGAGTTCACCGAGAAATACCACATCACTTATGGAATCCGGTGCAATAGTTTCGTGGGCCGACAAAATTGCGATACAAATCGCCAAATCAAAACTAGATCCACTCTTAGGTAACCATGCTGGAGAAAGCGACACAGTTACCTTGCGATTTGGCCAGATTTCGGCGCAGTTAACAATTGCAGCCCTAACACGATCCCTAGACTCTGATAGTGCCGCATCAGGAAGCCCCAGCAATGAATACATGGGAAGCCCGTCGGCGATATCGACTTCAACCGTAACAAGATGGCCATCTAAGCCAAGAAGTGCGATTGATTGCGTATGTGCAAGGCTCATAGAACGCCAGCTCGATATTCGATTGTGTGAGAACCATCGGCTGCGATTAATACGGCGGCAACATCTATCTGGTACTCACATCCCAAGCAACCGTGCGTTGCAAGCCAACCCAGAGCTAAGCGCTGCATACGATGTGCTTTTTCACGATTGATTGCCTCGAATGGATGGCCGAATGCAACCGATGACCTTGTCTTAACTTCTATAAAGGCAAAAATTCCAGATGGATACAAGGCAATAATGTCGATTTCGCCTTCGCGAATTCGCCAATTACGTTCGACTATTTCGGCGCATTGACTGATTAAATACTGCGAAACAACTTCTTCGCCAAAGGCACCTGTACGTTGATTTCTTTTTCTTTGCATGCTTGGGACGATAAATACCAGCTAAGACATTGCATTAGATACTGCTCTTACTTGTGAATAAGTGCCGCAACATTTGAAAATGATCGACGATGCTGCACACATGGGCCGTGTTCGTTAAGTGCCTTACTGTGCGCCGCAGTGATATAGCCCTTGTGTCCGGCAAAGCCATATAGCGGAAATTCTTTATCCATCTCACGCATGATTCGATCTCTAGTTACTTTGGCGATTATTGATGCAGCGCTGATGCTGACAACAACTTGATCGCCTTTCCACACCGCTAAATTTGGAAAACCTAAACCCTCTATTGCATAACCATCGGTCAATACATATGCCGGTTCTACCTCTAAACCATTAACTGCTCGGCGCATTCCATCGAGGTTTGCTGCATGCACTCCCCTGTCATCAACTTCGGCAGCTGGAACTATCACGACACTGATACTTGCGGCAATCGATTGGATGATTTCAAAGATTTCTTCGCGCTTACTTTCGCTTAACTCTTTTGAATCGCGCACTGACTCTAGCTCTAGTGCAAAAGGATCATTTAAAACAACAGATGCAATTACTAGTGGTCCGGCGCATGCGCCACGGCCCGCTTCATCGACACCAGCTATCGGTGAGATTCCTGCTTGAGTGAGCAGTTGCTCAATAACCTTCATTAAGAACTATTTCAGAACGTCGATTTTTGGTACATATGTAATATTTTTATATGGCCAAATAACAGCCACAACTCGACCGGTTACGCGTGATAGAGGAACAAAACCTTTATTGACATCATCTTGGTGATATCGAGAATCGGCGCTAGCTCCGCGATGGTCTCCCATTACCCAAACCATGCCCTCGGGTACAGTGATATCAAAATTCATTTCGCTAGGTTTATTACCTTCAAAGATATAAGGCTCGGTAGTTGCAAAGCTATTTACTCTTAGAAGTCCATCTTTCTTTGTGCAACAAACGATGTGATCACCGGCAACACCAATGACGCGCTTAACTAAATACTGTTTAGCAGGGTTAGGTAATACACCTACTGCAACCAATCCAGATTTTAACTTAGCAATATATTTGTTGGAAGAATAATCTGTAATTTCTGGCAACCATCCAGCAGGATCGCGAAAAACAACGACATCACCACGTGAGATATTGCGAGAAATAAAAGGAACTTTATTTACAGCAACACGATCTTTAATCTGCAAAGTATTTTCCATAGAGCCTGATGGGATATAGAAAAACTGAACGAGAAAGGTTTTTATAAGCAGGGAGACAACAAGTGCAACAACGACAAGGATTGGGAGCTCCCGAAGGAGCGAACCCTTACGACGCATAGGTGTGATTATTCAGCTGTTGGTGTTTCTTCAACTATTGCAGTTTCAACTACTGCAGGAGTTTCAACCACAACATCTGTAGCCATAACTTCAGCTGGAACCTCGGACACCACTGCTTCGATGATTGGTTCGGACACTGGAGTAGAAAGAATTCCATCGCCGTATCCTTCAATGCCATCGCGCTTTTCGCGAATCTTTGCAGCCTTACCGCGTAGATCGCGTAGGTAGTAAAGCTTGGCGCGACGAACATCGCCCTTCTTAACTAACTCAATCTTTTCAATAACTGGTGTGTGAACTGGGAAGGTACGCTCTACGCCAACTCCGTAAGAAATTTTGCGAACGGTAAATGTTTCGCGAACGCCATCGCCTTGGCGACGCATAACGATTCCTTGGAAGACCTGAAGGCGGCTCTTGCTACCTTCAATAACACGAACGTGAATCTTGAGCTCATCGCCAGCGCGGAACTGTGGGATGTCTTTGCGCAGCGAAGCTGCATCTACGGCGTCAAGAATATTCATGGAATT
>CAIJYZ010000001.1 GCA_903825015.1 uncultured Actinomycetes bacterium | reverse complement strand
GGCCAAGACAGGGGAAAAATTGTCAAAGGTCCGCGTACACGAGTTAGCAAAGCAACTCGGTATGGAGAGCAAGGTCGTCCTTGCAAAGCTCCAAGAAATGGGCGAATTCGTCCGATCAGCATCATCGACTGTAGAAGCACCTGTGGTGCGCAAACTCGTCGAGATGTTTCCTGATGCAAAACCTGCAGAGGAAAAGAAGCCTGTTAAAAAGGCGGCAGCGAAAAAAGCTGCAGCAAAGCCAAAGGGTGAAGTCAGCGCCGAACAAGCTGCAGAGTTAGCTGCCGAGCTTGGCGTCGATATCAATGCACTCAAAGCGCAACAAGAGCGCGTCGATGCTGCAAAGGCAGAGGCTGCAAAGGTTCATGCTGCAGAAGTTGTCGCAGAGATTTCTGCTGAAACAAAGGCAGAAATGCCAAAGCCTGCACCACGCCCAGGTAATAATCCATTTTCAACTGGTGGCGCAGTACCGCGTCCACCGCGCCCAGGTAATAATCCATTTTCAACTGGTGGCGCAGTACCGCGTCCACCACAACGACCAGCAGGTGCACCAGCACGTCCGGGAATGTCTGGACCTCGTCCAGGATCTGTTCGTCCAGGATTTGCTGCACGTCCAGCTGGATCACGTCCACCTGCAGGTGCTGGATTTACTCCACGTCCAGGAGGCGCATCAACCGGTGCTCCAGGTTCTCCATACAAACCAGGTGGAGCTGGCGGTGCAACTGCTGGTGGTCCACAACGTCCAGGTGGCGGTCGTCCGCCTCAACGCGGCGGTGCAGGCGGAGCATTTGGAAAAAATGCAAGTAAGAAATCAGGACGTAAAGCAAAATCTAGAAAAGCATTGCGCGATGAATTCGACAATATGCAGGCACCACAACTTGGTGGAGCAGTTGTTCCTCATGGTGATGGTAAAACTCCGATTCGTATGCGTCGCGGTGCTTCATTGGCAGATTTTGCAGACAAGATCAATGCCGATCCAGCAGCGTTAGTTGCAGCGCTATTTCACTTAGGTGAAATGGTTACGGCAACACAATCTGTTGATGCAGATACTTTTGAGATCCTTGGTGTTCAACTTGGTTACAACATTGAAATCGTTAGCCCAGAAGATGAAGATCGCGAACTCTTACAAGGCTTTGATATCGATTTAGCCGATGAGTTAAACGATATCGACCCAGATCTATTAGTAGCACGTCCGCCAGTTGTTACCGTTATGGGTCACGTCGACCACGGTAAGACATCGCTTTTGGATGCAATCCGCAAGAGCGAAGTTATGAAATCTGAAGCTGGTGGAATCACCCAGCACATCGGTGCTTACCAAATTCATCATGATCACCATGGCGTTAATCGCGCAATTACATTTATCGATACACCTGGTCACGAAGCCTTTACCGCTATGCGTGCACGTGGTGCCAAGGTAACTGACATCGCAGTTCTCGTTGTTGCCGCTGATGATGGAATCATGCCTCAGACAATTGAAGCGTTAAATCACGCTCAAGCAGCCGATGTTCCAATCGTTGTGGCCGTTAACAAGATGGATAAAGAGGGTGCAAACCCAGACAAGGTCCGTCAGCAGTTAACTGAGTACAACTTGATTGCAGAAGAGTACGGCGGAGAGACAATCTTCGTAAACGTCTCAGCTAAATCAGGACAAGGTGTTGAAGATTTGATTGATTCAATTCTTCTTACTGCCGATGCTGCAATCGATCTTCGCGCAGTTGCCGATGACTCCGCTCGCGGTGTTGCAATCGAAGCTCACCTTGATCGTGGCCGTGGCCCAGTTACAACTGTTCTTGTACAACGTGGAACTCTAAAGATTGGTGATCCAATCGTTGCGGGCGGATCATTTGGTCGCGTTCGTGCGATGTTGGATGAAAATGGCGACAACGTAGAAACCGCTGGTCCATCACGTCCAGTTCAAGTACTTGGCTTCACATCAGTTCCAAGTGCTGGAGATACATTCTTAGTAGCCGATGAAGATCGCACCGCTCGCCAGATCGCTGAAAAGCGCCAGGCAGCAGAGCGAAATGCTCAACTTGCTAAGGCTCGCAAGAAGGTTTCATTGGAAGACTTTATGGAACAGTCCAAGATCTCAACTCTTAACTTGATTCTTAAGGGTGACGTGAGCGGTTCTGTTGAAGCGCTCGAAGAAGCGTTAATGCAGCTAGATGTCGGTGCTGAAGTTGATCTTCGCGTTATTCACCGCGGCGTTGGTGCAATCACTAAGAGCGATATTACTTTGGCATCTGCATCTACTGCAGTTGTGATCGGCTTTAACGTTAAGCCAGAGCCACAAACTGCAATCTTTGCCGATCAAGAGGGAGTCGAAGTCCGCTTCTACTCAGTTATCTACCAAGCTATCGATGAGATTGAACTTTCATTGAAGGGTCTTCTCAAGCCAATCTATGAAGAAGTTATCGTTGGTAACGCTGAAGTTCGCGAGATCTTCAAATCATCTAAGGCTGGAAATATCGCTGGTTCACTCGTTAAGGACGGCGTTATTCGTCGAAACGCTAAGGCTCGAATCTTGCGTGGAGACACACTCATCCTTGATGATCTATCAATCGATTCACTCAAGCGATTTAAAGATGATGCGACCGAAGTCAAAGAAGGCTTCGAGTGCGGTATCGGTCTTGGCAATATGAAGGATCTTCAAATTGGCGACACCATTCAGGTATTTGAGATGCGCGAGAAAAAGCGGGTATAGCAATGGCTCAAACACATCGCAGCCAAAAGGTTGCAGACCGTATCAAAGTAATAGTGGCACAGCTACTTGAGACAAAGATTAAAGATCCACGTCTTGGCTTTGTCACTGTTACAGATGCGCGCGTAACGGGAGATCTTCAACAGGCTTCTGTTTTTTATACCGTGCTTGGCGATATCGATCAACGCGCATCAACTACTGCTGCATTGGAAAGTGCCAAGGGTGCGATTCGTTCGGCCCTTGGTCGCGAGCTCGGTCTAAGAATTACTCCATCTATTGAGTTCTTTGAAGATGGATTACCAGAAAGTGCCAAAGCACTTGATTCTTTACTTTCAAAAGTCCATGAATTAGATGCAGAGGTTGCTGCTCTTCGCGCCAATGCAACCTATGCCGGGGGAGAAGATCCATATAAAGCTCCCCGTGTTATTGACGAGGAATAACGATCGAGCACGGATTTCTGGTTGTTGATAAAGAACCAGGTATGACGAGCCACGATGTTGTGGCAATTGCACGTCGTGCACTCGGCACGCGAAAAGTAGGGCATGCAGGAACTCTTGATCCAATGGCTACAGGGATTTTGGTTTTAGGGTTTAACAACGGCACGCGCTTACTTCAGTACATTACTGATGGCGATAAAACATATGTAGCCACAGTTGTATTAGGAGCGGCCACAGTTACTGATGATGTCGAAGGTGAAGTTATTTCGCGCGCAGATGTCTCTGCGATTACTGATGCGCAGATTGAAAATGAACTTGTAAAAATGCGAGGCACAATATTGCAGCGCCCAAGTTCGGTTTCAGCGGTCAAAGTAGATGGAGCGCGTGCTTATGATCGCGTTCGCGCTGGAGAAAAAGTCGAACTTGCAGCTCGTGAAGTTACGATTTCTGCCTTAGATATCAAAACTATTCGCAGGCTCAGTGATGCAATTGAAGTCGATATCGAAGTAACGTGTTCTGCGGGCACTTATATACGTGCCATAGCCCGCGATTGCGGTGATGCACTTGGTGTTGGTGGACATCTGAACTCTCTAAGACGTACACGTGTTGGCGGGTTTAACCTGGATTCATCAATCTCGCTAACGGCTTTGAAGGCAGGAGATTTTTCGACCTTGCCCATAGTTGATGTCGCTCGAACTACATTTACCGCTCGCGAACTTGCCTTGGAAGAAGTCAATGAACTCTCCTTTGGCCGCGCCTTAAGTGCAAATCCAGATGGGGCCATTTATGCCGCGATTTCTGGAGAATCACTCATTGCCTTGCTATGTAATAAGGATGGCTTGGCTAAACCAATCGCAGTATTCGCGGCAGCGAACTAGTTCTGAGACAATAAAGATATGAGCGTCGTAGTCATAGGCAATTTTGATGGAGTGCATAAAGGCCATCAAGAGGTTCTCAATCAAGCCAAGAAAATTGCTGGTGATGAAAAGATTATTGCTCTTACTTTTGATCCACATCCTATGAGCGTATTTGCCCCCGAGCGTGCACCTACTTTATTAACGATTCTGACTGATCGAATCGAATTACTAAAGATTCACAATGCCGACCAAGTAGCGGTTATGAAGTTCACACCGGAGTTTGCGGCGATGCCGCCAGAGGATTTCGTTAATCGAGTTCTAGTCGAGCAACTCAATGCCACAACAGTTGTTGTCGGTAAGAACTTTACTTATGGATTTAAAGCTGCAGGAAATGTGGAATCGCTTAAAGGACATTCTGAGTTTGAAACTATTGTGTTAGATCTTGAACCATCTGATGGCGATGTTGTTTCATCCACTCGCATTCGTAAGCTAATTATTGAGGGCGATGTTGAGCAAGCTCGTGCACTCTTGACCCGCCCACACCGATTAGATGGAATCGTGGTTCATGGTGAAAAACGTGGACGTGAAATCGGTTATCCAACAGCTAACTTAGGCGATCTCGAACATCAAACTATTCCTGCCGATGGAGTTTATGCAGGGTGGTTAACGGTAGGAATTGATCGTTGGGCGGCGGCAATATCAATTGGTACCAATCCGACATTTGATGGAATCCGTGGCCGCCAAGTTGAGGCTTATGCAATTGATCAAGTTGGTCTTGACTTGTACTCTCAACGAGCAACCATTGAATTTGGTTGGCGATTGCGAGATACGTTGAAATTTGATGGTTTGCAACCATTGCTTGATCAGATGGCCAAAGACTGCATTAAAGCCCGAGAATTAACCGAGCTTTAGGCTCGATTTCACGTATCCACAGGCTCGCTGGTAACCTATGCATCCAACGAGAAAGCGATTTTCCGTGAGGCACACCGGAAAACCCCGTGATCATCAGATGAAATAGGAGCACTACTAAATGGCACTAACACCAGAAGTAACAGCAGCAATCGTCGCAGAGTACGGAACAACTCCTACTGATACGGGAAGTCCTGAAACCCAGGTCGCTTTGCTATCTAAGCGTATTGAAGAAATCACATTACATTTAAAGACCAATCCACATGATCACCACAACCGTCGTGGTCTGTTGTTGCTTGTTGGTCGTCGTCGTCGAATCCTTCAATATCTTGCAAAAACAGATATCAACCGTTACCGAGTGATTATCGAGAAGCTCGGTATTCGCCGCTAATTAAGAAGTACGTACACCACTGCAAGGCAATTATTCCTTGTGGTGAGTCACGTCCATAGAAATAAAGGAGGACCCATGGAGGGTCAAGAGGTTCAGTCAGCCGTTGCAGTTATAGATAACGGAAAATTCGGAAAACGAGAAATTCGTTTTGAAACAGGTCGCCTAGCGCGCCAAGCAGCAGGAGCAGCAGCAGTTTACTTAGATGATCAAACAATGATCTTCTCAGCAACAACTGCATCAAAGACTCCTAAAGATCAATTTGATTTCTTTCCTTTAACAGTTGATGTTGAAGAGAAGATGTATG